>CAZLND010000021.1:0-2693 GCA_964560635.1 uncultured bacterium
GTGTCATGGTGGCCATGAGATATTGCTCCAGGAACCAAATGCCCACCACGAAAAAGGCTCGAGCCGGTATGGAAAATAGGGGGAAGATGATGAAGAAGAACTGGAGTCGCATCTTCTGCCAGGGGAACATCACCATATAAAGGGCGCAGATACCGGAAATAGCCCCGGAGGCCCCGATCATGGGGATGGTGGAGTGGGGGGCCATGGTGGTCTGAAGGAAGATGGCCCCGAAACCCGAGAGAAAATAAGCCAGCAGGTATTTTCCTTTTCCTAGTTTGTCCTCGACGTTGTCCCCGAACACATAAAGAAAATACATGTTCCCGATGAGGTGGCCTAATCCGGCGTGCAGGAACATGGAGATCACCACGTTCTGGAGATGGAAGGGGTGACTGGGCGTGAAACCATAAACCGAAACGAAGCGCTCATAGTCGGGAAGGGTGGCGGTCTTGAAGAAGACGTAGATGTTCAGGACGATCAAAAGGACGTTGACCAAGGGAAACTTCTTGGGCGGATTACCTTCTTGAACGGGAAGGAAGAAGAACAAGGAAAACCTCTCTCACCACGAAGTAAGTATTTTGATTAAAGCAAAAGATCAAAACCTATTTAACCACCAAGGGCACCAAGGGCACCAAGAAAGGCAAAAAAAGAGATTTTTTTCCTAAGATTTTGAAAACATAAGACTTTCGCTGTTCTTGGTGCCCTTGGTGTCTTGGTGGTTCAAATCATCCTTTGCTTTTCTTCTGCGGCATCAGGAAGTGCAGGACCAAACCGGCCGCCAAAGCCCCCATGTGGGCGTACCAGGCCGTCCCGGCGGTGGGGATCAGGGTGAAAAGGGAAATGCCGTGGCGGGAGAGGGAAGAGGTCAAGGACGCCAAATGGTTCCAGGGGATATAGGCCAAGGCCACCTGAACCCCGGCCCAAAAACCCATCACGAAGATGGTGCGGGAAGGGACTTCGAAGAGGGGTACCCCAAAAAACGAAAAGACCCATTTCATCTTTCCCCAGGGATACATCAAAAGGTAGATGACCCCCATGCCGGTGACCACCCGAGAGGCCCCGATCAAGGGATAGACCCCGACGGGATGGAAATGCCAATGGGCGAACTCGCTGGCTCCCGCGATGACGATGTAGGCGATAAGGTAGTTCAGTTTCCCCAGCCGTTGTTCCACCCCTTTGCCGAACATATAGAGGAAGGACATATTGGCCACCAATTGGGTCCAACTACTGTGCAGGAAGACGCCGGTAAAGGCCCCGATGCCCAGGGGGCGGACCGGAATGAAACCGTAATGATCCAGGATGGACATGAAGTCCGGTCGGTTCAGGGTCAAATAACAGACCACCGCGTTGAGGATGATCATGAAGGTATTGGCCCAGGGGATCTTTTTGGAAGCGGGCGTGTCTTCAACGAAGGTGACGAACAAGTTGGATCCTTGAATTTAAAATCGTCATTCTGAGGCGAATTATGTCGAAGAATCTATGTGCTAAGGAAAACATAGATCCTTCGCTACGCTCAGGATGACAAACAAAAGTATTTTAACGGCGGTATTTTATTCAGATTTGACGTTTTCCGTAAGCGCTTTGTCGGCCAAGGGGGTGGCCGCTACCGGCGTTACGGGATTGGGTTCTCGGCTCGGACTCTTCCAAACGCCAGGAATGGTCGTGGAGCACTTGGGGCACTTGCCGTTCGGTCCCAGGACCAGACGCCTAACCTGAAAGCCGTGGCGTTCGATCAGGAGTTCGTTACAGGAAGGGCAATAGGTGTTCTCGGTAGTGCCTACCTCTCCCGGCCGGTTGCCCGAGTAAACGTAGTGAAGCCCTGCTTCTTTCCCTATCTCGAAACTCCGGTTCAACTTCTCGGGTTCAGTCCAAGGCGTTCCGGCCATTTTGTAATCCGGGTGAAAGGCCGTGACATGCCAGGGGATGTCCTTCGAGACCGAGGCGAGGAAATGGGCGATGGCTTTCAGTTCCGCATCGCTGTCGTTCACGCCGGGGATGACCAGGGTCACGATCTCCAGCCAAAAACCAATGGCTTTCAAGCGCTCGATGGTCTCCAGGACCGGGGCTAGGGTGCCGCCGATGGTGCGCCGGTAGGTCTTGTCGTTGAAACACTTGAGGTCCACCTTGTAAAGGTCCACCCAAGGCCGGATGAATTCCAAAACTTCTTTGGTGGCATTACCGTTCGAAACGTAGGAGGTCAAAAGGCCTTTGCGGCGGGCCTCCTGGAAGACCTCTACGGCCCATTCGCTGGTGATAAGGGGTTCGTTGTAAGTAGAGGTGATGGTTTGGCAGTGGTTCTTGAGGGCGGCGTCCACTAGTCCCGCGGCGGTCACATCCTGAGGATAGGCGCCAGACTCCTCGGAGGCGGGGTCCCGAAGAGCTTGGCTGGTGACCCAGTTCTGGCAGTAATCGCAATGGTAGTCACATCCCAGCATACCGAAGGAAAAAGCCCGGGTCCCGGGCAGGGCGTGGAAGAAGGGTTTCTTCTCGATAGGGTCCACCTGCAGGGCCCCGGCGTAGTTGTGGGGCACGCGCAGAGAACCCTTTTCGTTATAACGAACCTTGCAGATGCCTTTCTTCCCCTCGGGGATGCGGCAACGGTGGGCGCAGGCATAACATTGCACCCGGTTCTCGGAAAGCTTTTCGTAAAGTTTTCCTTCTTCAGTGCGTTCAGAAAGCAGTTGTTCAAGCGTCAA
>CAZLND010000021.1:2793-17058 GCA_964560635.1 uncultured bacterium
TTTCGTAAAGTTTTCCTTCTTCAGTGCGTTCAGAAAGCAGTTGTTCAAGCGTCAAAACAGGACCCATGTACATCCTTCAAGCCTTAACGGCTTCATCCTTTACCGCAGAGACGCAGAGGGCGCGGATGAAAAGAATGATTTGGAACAACCGAAACCACTTTTGATCCTGGTAGTTTAAGTTAAACCTTGTTGTTTTCTGCGTTCTCCGCGTCTCTGCGGTGAAATATTGTCCGTCCTTATTTTAAGGTTCATGAACAGGTAAAAACAGCTACGGGGCGGTGGAAAAGACGGTAAAATAAAGCCTCATCTCCCGGGGGTTCTCGATGAAACACCCTAAAAAATCAAAAAACAGAAAACTCAAAGAAGCCAAACCCAAAGGCGGCAAGCCGTCCCTGGCGGCTGCTTGGGCTTTGGATTTTCTTAATTCACTCGTCCTGCTTCGGGCCCTCTTCCAGGATGAGGTTGGGGAAGCTTTCACGCGCCTTTTGAAATGGCTGGCTAAGGAAGGCGAAGTGGATGCCCTGAAGGGCCTAGGACGCTATGGGCGGTTGTGGAAGGCTGTTACCGAGTCGCAGGAATTCATCCGCCACCCCCGCGTCGGCAACAGCCTGCAGGACCATTGGCTCGAGCGGTTCCTTGACGACCCCAACGCCCTTCATCGCAAGGCGGACCTGGCGCCGGGGCAGATCGGTCCCGCGCTTTCGGAAGCTTACCTGCAGGAACTCGAACATTTCCAAAAGATACTCAAGACCGACTGGCGGGAAGAGGTACAGAAAAGGACTACCGTCATGGATAAGACGGAAGTTCCTAATTGGGATGTGGCCGGACAAGGTTCCGGTCATTTCCCGCTTTTTGTGGAGGCCCGCAAGGGCCTGAAGGAAAAGGTTCTTTCTGGCAAACCCAAGGCCTATGCCCTGGTGGATGAGATAGCCCAACATTTTTATAAGAATGGTTGGGGCTTGTTCGGCCATTACCGGGCTTTCCGGTGGGCGGCTTCCCCTGAGGGCGGACAGTTGGAGGGCGTGGAATTCAACGACCCCATCCGCTTGGAAAATCTGGTGGGTTACGACGAGCAACGAAAACCCCTTATCGAGAACATCGAGGCTTTCGTGGCGGGCAAGGGCGCCAACAACGCGCTTCTTTACGGCGAAAGGGGAACGGGCAAGTCCTCCACGGTCAAGGCGCTCCTGAACGCTTACCGGGAAAAAGGGTTGCGTCTTGTGGAAGTGGCCGCGGCGGACCTGAAGGATTTCCACCGGGTCCTGAAACTTTTGAGGGGCCGGCCCGAAAAATTCATCCTCTTCGTGGATGATCTTTCCTTCGAGGAGACCGAGACTTCCTATAAAGGGCTTAAAGCCCTTTTAGAGGGGGATGTGGAAGCTACCCCCGCCAATGTCATCCTCATCGCCACCTCCAATCGTAGGCACCTTATCCGGGAATTCTTCGACGATCGGACCGGGGGACTGCAGAAGGATGGAGAGATCCACGGGGCCGACACGGTGGAGGAAAAGCTCTCGCTCTCCGATCGGTTCGGGTTGGTCATTTCCTTTTATTCCCCCGACCAGGACACTTATCTCAAGATGGTGGATAATTGGGCCAAGGTGGAAAAGATCAAGATGTCGGCGGAGGAGTTGCACCGGCGGGCCCTGCAATGGGAAAAGGCCAACAACGTTCGTTCGGGCCGCACCGCCCGGCAATTCATCAATGACCTGAAAGGGAAAGTCTAATGCCCGTCGATCTATCGGTTTTCAAGGACGCTGCCCCCTACCGGGGTTTCAAGGAACAGGATTGGAAGATCCTTTCGGAACTTTTAAAACAAGGCCATGCCGCCGCCAACGCTAAAATTTTCAAAGAGAATGATCCGGGGGACGGTTTCTTTTGGCTCCGTTCGGGTAAGGTCAAGATCAGCAAGCAAGTCGTTCCCGAAGGGAAGAGGGAAGCCCAGGAACATATCTTGACCGTGTTGACCGCCGGAAGCATTTTTGGCGAAATGGCCCTGGTGGACAAGGCGCCCCGGTCGGCGGACGCAATCGCGGAAGTGGATTCGGTGCTTTTTTACCTCGATGAGGCTGGGTACGAGAAACTGCAGGTGGATCATCCGGGCACGGCCCTCCGCATCCAGGATATGATCGTGGTCACCCTTTGCTCGCGTATCCGGGCCGTCAACCGGAGCTTCGAGATCATAAGGTTCTGGTGCACATGAGAACCGGAAAACCAACTTTAGCGCCAAGACTCCAAGACTCCAAGAACGACCGATTTTCATTTAGCCTGTTTGAAAAAACAAAGGTTTCCTTGGCGTCTTGGCGTCTTGGCGGTGGATTAGGTGTTTTTTTTATTGTTTTGATCCTATTTTCTTTTTGTACGCCGCTTTTCGCTGATAGCGACAAACCCAAGAACTATTTTCCGCCGCTCCTCCTCTGTGAAAAGAAACACAATCTCCTCGTCCACGTTACGTCCCACGGCAAAAGGGATTGGGATTGGGCCTTGGATGGCCCTCTCCTGGATGTCCAAGCTCAACCTTCCGGCTATTTCCTCGTGACGGGGGGGACCAAAAAGGTTTCCTTGGTCCGCAAGGCTTGGAAAGGCTGCCGAACGATATGGGACTGGTCCGAACTAGGCGATATCGCGCCTGAAAGCGCGGTAGCGGTGGATTGGGACGGTAACGGCAATCCCAGCCTGGTGGCCGCGGCGGACACACCCCACAGCCGGCTTATCATGTCCGAGGGCAAGTCCAAGGGCATCAAGATAAGGTGGGAATACAAACTGCCTTCACCCCCGATGAAGGTCCAGATCTGCCCCGACAGCAACAACTTGCTGGTGGTCTTGAAAGATTCCACGGTCGAGGAAGTCCAATACCAAGAGGACAAGGTTGTTTGGTCCATGGGCAAGGCGGACGGGTTCAAGGATGTCTGTGATGCCGCACGGGGTCCCTGGGGTCATACCTACGTGGCCGAGAGGGCTGAAGGCGATATCCTTTGTTTCGACCCTCACAAGAACAAGGTCTGGCAGACCCATCTGCCTTTCGCGCCCAGTCATTCGTTCGAGGTCGCGTCCCTTTCAGTCTTTAAAAAGCAGGGCAAGCGCATGGTAATGGCTTTCGCTCATTACACGGGTAGCGGCTCCAGTGCCCAGGACATCGTTTATCTCTTAAATGCCGAGACAGGCAAGGTGGTGGCTTGGAATTCCAAGACCGATAAGGGCGGTTACCCGGCTTGCCTGAAAGCCGTGCCCGACTTGGGTGGTTCCCTTCGCAAACAATGACCTCTTCGTTGTTTCCCCCAGATATTCTTCAACAACTCTCAAGATCCGAAAAGGTTGTCCTATTGACCGGGGCGGGTATATCGGCCGAGTCGGGCATCGCCACCTTCCGGGGTGTGGGCGGCCAATGGGACAAAGTGGACCCCATGAAATTGGCCACCCTAGAAGCTTTTCAAAAAGAACCTAAGTACGTCTGGGAATGGTATGAGGCTAGGCGAAGGCAGGTCGCCGCCGCCGAACCCAACCGCGGTCACGAAGTCTTGGCTTGGATGAAAGAGTTCTTCCCGCAAGTGACCCTCATCACCCAAAACGTGGACCGCCTACATCACAAAGCTGGAAGCCGCAGGCCTATTGAGCTTCATGGAAGCCTCTGGATGCTTCGTTGCATGGCGGGATGCGGCGAATGGGAGGACCGGCATGAATTGGTGGACCTTCCTCCTAAGTGTCCCAACTGCGGGGCCCTCTTAAGGCCCGGGGTGGTTTGGTTTGGGGAAGGGCTTCCCACCGAAGCTTGGGCCGAGGCCGAAAAGGCCGCGCGGGAATGCGATGTCTTCTTGGTGGTGGGAACTTCCGCCCTGGTCTATCCCGCCGCCGGACTTCCGGAGGACGCTCTTCGCCGGGGCAAGCTGGTCATCGAGATCAACCCCGAGGAAACGCCCCTCTCCCCCCGTGCCACCCTCTCGGTACGTTGCAAGGCGGGAGAAGCGCTAGAATGGCTGCGGGAAAAGCTTGTTAAATAGAGCGCCCAAGTTTTGAAGTTTCAAGGCCCTCGTATGGGAAAGGACAAGGAATGAAAAAAACCATCTTTATCCCGGTCCTTGTCTTGTTATTGGGAGTGGTTGGGTACTGCGGCTATCTGGCATTCTTTCAGAACGAAGTCTACGTCACCTGTAAAGTCTGCAAAGGGACTGGAAAAGTGGA
This sequence comes from uncultured bacterium, assembly GCA_964560635.1. Taxonomy (GTDB): domain Bacteria; phylum Oederibacteriota; class Muellerivitia; order Muellerivitales; family Muellerivitaceae; genus CAZLND01. The sequence goes on from CAZLND010000021.1 coordinate 6,973, forward strand.
CAGGGTGAAAAACCCTTGCTCATCGTCGACCTGTCCGGATGGAACAATTCCATGTCCTAACCATTGCCTGAAAAGAGAGGACGGAGGATGGCAAACCATGCATGTTGATGGCCATTCGGATACGGACCTCTGGATGAAATTCACTTACCCCAATGGAAGTTGGGCGGCTTGGAGTCAAGCTCACATTGGCCATGTCATCGAGATGGTCAACGGTAAGTACCAAGATACAGGTCTTTGTCCCGTGTGCCATGGAACCACAAGAGTGGTTTGTCCTGAATGCAAAGAACAAAAAGAATGCCCCTTTTGCAATGGTCAGGGGAAAGTCCTTCAGGATAGTTGAAAGACTTTATGAAAACTCGACCAGTTCATTTTTTTATTTGGTTTGGGGTCCTAGCTGTTTTAACTGGGCCCACTTGGGGCCAGGAAGACGAAAAGAACATCTTCTCCGGCAAGATCAGCGTGGAAGCGGGGACTTACCAGCCGTCAGGTGGTGGGCTTTCGCCTTACCTCTATTCCCATTTGATGATGGAGAGCCACCCGGACCTTCTGCCGGGACTTTCCCTCGGGCTCGCGGCCCAGGCCAACTGGCAGGCCGCCACGGTTCCGATGTTTTCCTCCGAGCCTGAATTCCCGGTGAAGGATCTTGTCGATCTGGATTGGGCTAACTCCGATTCCCCAGACAACATTTACTCCCTGAAGTTGGACCAGGCCTTCCTGCATTGGACTTCCGGAAGCTTGGATGTGACCGCCGGTCTTTTCAAACCCCAATGGGGAACCGCCGCTTTTTTCCGCCCCACCGATTATTTTTTCCCCAATCCACCCTTGGTTTGGTTCAGGGACGTGCCCTTGGGAAGCGAGGGATTGGACGCTACTTGTTTTCTCTTTGATGATCTGAGCGTGGAAGGAGCGGCCCGGTGGCTTGAGGGTAGGACGACCGAAGGGGTCCTGCGGTTGGTGGACAAGGGCATCGGCATTTCGGTCACCCCCAGTTTTGCTTGGCTATCCGGACGAAATGGTTTCGGGTTGGAAATGGCCGGAACTTTCCCGGATTTCAAAGTCTATGTGGAAGCTGTGGACTGGTTTTACGGTGATGGCAACGCCCGGGTGGAATGGACGGCGGGTCTTTCCACAGCCAACAAAGGCATCGTTTATACCGCCGAAGTGTTACGGGACGAGACAGGAAGGGTCTTAGGGGACTTTTCCGACCGGCTGGGCGAAGCCACTTATGTCTATCTCTCCGCCCAAGGTTCCTTATTCACGCGTTGGAAGATCACGCCTTCCCTAGTGACGCCTCTGGAAGGGGGGCCCTTCCTCTTTTTGCCTAAGGTCACTTGGGCCTTCGCCGCCCCTTGGGAAGCGGCCTTTCAGGCCCAGTTCCCGTTGGGTAATTGGAAGGGACCCTTGGATCTCTATCCGGGACGGGCGGGGCTCTCGATTTCTTATTCTTTTTGAACCAGAACCGGAAAGTCCCTACTTATAATTAGCGGTCCAACTTCTATCTAGAGGAAAGAATGAAAAAAACAAGATCTAAAGAACCCAAAAGCATCCTCCGCCCCAAGGATTTCCCCGAGAACTTGATCCTTATCGGCATGTTCGGAAGCGGCAAGAGCACGGTGGGACGGCTGCTGGCCCAAAAACTCCGTTACACCTTCGTGGACGTGGACCATTTGATCGAGGCCAAGTACCGAAAGCCCCTGCAGAAGGTATTGGACCAACTGGGCATGAAGAAGTTCATGGAGATGGAGGACAAGACCATCCAGGCCCTCCATTACCGCCATTGCGTCATCTCTCCCGGTGGAAGCGCGGTCTATTATCCCAAAGCCATGAAGCAGCTCAAAAATCTCGGACCCCGTGTTTTCTTGAAGGTGTCCTTGGACGACCTCAAAAGACGTTTGCCCGACTGGTCCAACCGGGGCGTGGTCTGCCGGGGAGGGAACAGCTTGCCGGCCCTTTTCAGGGAAAGGGCGCCGCTGTTCAGGAAGTACGCTGACTTGACGGTTCAAGCCAAGGGAACTTCGGCGGAAAAGATCGCCAAGAACATCTTGGAAAAACTGACCAAGCCCTGACCCCTTCCCCCAAGGGCATACAAACTTCCTTTCCTGACCTATAATTGGGCCTAGATATTCTTTGAGGAAACAACAATGAAAGCTGCGGTGATCGGTTCGGGAAATATGGGGACGGCTCTGGCCTGCCTTTTGGCGGACAACGGCCATTCGGTGGCCTGTTGGGACCATATCCCCGAAGTGGTCGAGGACATCCGCAAGAACCACCAGAACTCCAAATTCCTGCCGGGCATCATCCTCCCTTCCAGTGTCACCGCCGACCACTTGCTCAATCACGTGGTACGGGAAGCCCAGATGGTCTTCATCGCCGTTCCGTCCCTTTATTTCCGCCAAGTCGTGAAGGAATTCTCGCCCTTCTCCATGCCCCAAGCCGTGGTTGTGGGCACCTCCAAGGGTCTTGAGGCCAATACCCATAAGCGCATGAGCCAGGTCTATGCCGAAGCCTCCCTGCATTCGCCCGACCATTACGTCGCCCTTTCGGGGCCTTCCATCGCCAACGAGTTCGCCCGCAAGCGGCCCACGGCGGTGGTGCTGGCTTGCCCCAGCCACTCCACCCTTCAAAAGGCGGTAGGCGTCCTTTCCAATCCCTATTTCCGGGTGGAGACCTCGGAAGACCTCATTGGGGTCGAGGTAGGAGGCGTCCTCAAGAACATTTACGCGCTGGGTTTTGGATTGCTGGACGGCCTGAACCATGGTTCCCCCAACCTCAAGTCGGCTTTTGTCATCATGGCCCTCAAAGAAATGAAGGAAGCGGCCGTGATGATGGGGGCTCAAGTGGCAACGTTGGAAGGGTTGGCCGGCCTGGGCGACCTGATCACCACGGGTTTTTCCGACGATTCCCATAACCGCAAGCTGGGGGAATATTTGGCCTCGGGAATGGAATACGATAAGGCGATCGAGAAATTGTCCGGTGTGGTCCCGGAAGGGGTGCGGACCCTTCCCATCATCCTGGAAAGCGCCGGTTCGGGGCTGGAGATGCCCTTGGCCAGGCTCATTCAAACTTGTATCAATCAGCCCGCGGCCCGTGCCCGGTTTGTGGATGAAGTCTGGAAGATCGTACCCTGAAAGCAGCGGATGGCGGGTGGCGGATAGCTGTTAGCTAAAGGCTAACGGCTACCGGCTATCAGTCGTCTTGAAAGGTTGAAGCCTTGGTCCTCGAGTTCGTTTCTCATTTTCCCGAATGGCACCACGTCCTGTTCAAAGTGCAGGACGCGGACAATTCCATCCGCTTCTACAGCGAATATTTGGGGATGAACGCGGTCCTGGACCAACGTGATTCGGACGGCAACCGTTGGGTGTGGCTCCGGTTCGCGGAAAACCCCTACGCCCCGATGTTCGTCCTGTTCGAGGACACGCACCTTAAGAAGACTCCCCACGCCCCGTCCAGCCTACAATCCTTTTGTTTCCGACTGCCGGACCTGAAGCCTGTGGAGGAGATCAGCGCCAAAGCCAAGAACGACAACTGTCTGGTGGAGCCCGCCAAGTACGGCGGCCATATGCGTGGATATTATTGTATCGTGGCGGACCCGGACGGGAACCAGATGGAATTCTCCTACTTGCTATCGCCAAAGCCTGGGCAGGGGAACTGATAGAAGCAATTTTAATTATTAATTTTGAGTTTTGAATTTTGGATAAAAAAAGCCCCGAACGCATGAGCGAACGGGGCTTTTTTATTTTGAGGCGGGTTTAATCGCGGCGGTTTCCGCTTGAGAGGATTCGAAGGATCATCAAGAAAAGGTTCAGGAAATCAAGATAAAGCGAAAGGGCGGCGCTGACGTACTCGTCGCTCTCATGGGTCCGCATGATGCGGGAAGTGTCATAGAGAATGAAAAGAGAGAACAAGACCGAACCGATCCAGGCCAAGGCCAGGTTGGCCGATTCACTGTGGACGAACATCAGGACCAAGCTGATGCCGATGACCGCGAAGATACCGATGGAAATGATCCCGCCCAGGAAGGAAAAATCCTTCTTGCTGATGAAGGTATAAGCGGTCAGACCAACGAAGATGCTTCCGGTGATCATAGCGGCTTCATAAACCACGCCGAAGGAGCCACCAGTGCGCATGGCTGCCACTAGGAGGGCCGGGGTGATGAAGACCCCGCTGATGAAAGTGAAAGCCAGCAAGGCCAACACGTTGACCCCTGGAACTTTTCGAACGGCCATACACCCAAAGAAAACCCCGAAATAAACGATGATGCCGATGATGTAATGGGGGAGCACCGCTTGGGCCAGTCCAGGGATGGAAATCATGACGAAGGCGCCCAGGAAGGCGGTCAAGAGGCCGAGCAGGAAAAGGGAATAGACCTTTTGAAGGAAAGACAACTGGACCCGGCCGTCCTCTTTTATCACGCTGGACGGGATGGGTTGGTCATTGGTCAAGAAAGCCATGGGTTCCTCCGGAAGTTCAAGTTGTGAGGGGTTTATAGTGCGAAAGTGGCGCTCGAATGTCAATTGGTGGCCCTGATACCGTAAAAGGTTATGGGATGGGAAACCGCCCCCTTTTGGTAAAATAAGCGCGGTCCAACCCCTTGAAGGAGTCTGGCTTGTCCTTTTCCTTGCCCTATACCTTTCGCCGCAACCTTTGGGTCTTTTCCCCTTCGGAGCTCCTGACCTCCTTCTTGTTCGTCATTTTTTTCTTCCTGGCTTTGGGCGCGGCTTTCGCCACACGATCAGGAGCGGATAACGCGGTCCTACTGGCCACGTTCTTTGCCCTCATTTGGCTCAGCTGGCTTTACTTCGTGGCCGTTCGGCGCCCACCTCCCTTTGGGTGGCTGGGACTTTTGCGGGGCCTGGGCCCCTGGCTGGGATTGGTGCTTTGTTACAGCCTCATGAAATACTTGGTGCCGGTCCTCCATCCCCAGCTTTACGACGCGACCTTACACAGTTTGGACCTGAGGCCCATGGGAAAGGGCCCCTCTTTTTGGCAGCAAGGACTGATGGGTCATCCTCTTCTCACGGACCTGTTATGCGGTTGTTACCTAGGTCTCTTCGTTTGGCTCATCGGGCTTTTGGTCTATCACAGCTACTTACGGCGGGCCCTTTACCAACGGTTCATGTTGGGGCTCATCCTGGTCTATATCGGGGGTTTCACCGGCTACCTCATCTATCCCGCCATCGGACCCCGCTTCGCTTATCCCGAGGAATGGACCTGGCTACAAGGCGGGGCCTTCTTTAAAGTCGCCGATGTTTTGATCAACCATCTGGGAGCGCATTTCGACGTCTTCCCTAGCTTGCATGGGGCCATCTCGGCTTATCTTCTTTTTTGGCAGTTGTCTTACGACCGTCGAGCCCTGCTTTGGGGCCTTCCCCTAACTATCGGCATCTGGCTTTCCACCCTTTACCTGGGTTTCCATTATTTCCCCGACCTCATCAGCGGCGGCCTTTTGGCCGGCATCAGCGCTTGGATGGCCCCTCAAGTGGAAGTATTGGTGGGCGCCTATCGCCGGTCCTTGCGTCCGCCCCGTGTGTGGCTTCTCAACTTGACCGAAGGTTATGGGGATTATTACGGGAAACTGGCGGGCCGGTTGAGCGAGATACTCCCCTTGGGCGCCGAGATACCGCCGGGCCTCATCTGCGGCAACGTGCCCCGGGCCAAGGGCGAGGAAGCCGTGCGCCAAGCGCTTTCCGACTTGGGAGAGGGCCCTTATTGGATGCGGCCCTCGGACGCTTCCGGCGCCAAGAGCCATACCCTATTGGCCTTGAAGGCCCAGCCTTTGGAGCGGGTCGTGCGGGTGGTCTTTGACCCCAGGGATAAACGCTATTACGTCATTCAAAAGGCGCTCAAGGTCTCGGCGGTGGGCATTTGCCGGTCCTTCCCCCCTAAAGGTCTCAAGTTGACCGATGTGGAGATAAGGGTGACCACGCTTCCGAAGGGTGAGGAGATCATCCTGCGGCTCACTCCCGACCGGACACTTTTCAAGGGTTGGGTGGACACGCCCTGGAACTATTTCCCCGCGGACTTCCCCTTGAAGGGTTTCGAGCTCTTCGACGTGGTCAAGTTGACCCGCCAGCTGGCGGGCCGCTGGGGCCAATTCACCGAGGTCGAGTGGGTCCTGTCCGAAGGGAAGGTCTTTGTCCTGGATGGGCGGCCAGTACGCGAACCTAGGAATTGAGTGCCCCGGTCTTTTCTTCGGGTCGCGGCCTGTCCGTCGTTCGACAAACGTCTTAAGTTCGTGACATGTTCTTAGTTCCGGTCCAAATGGATATTTGAAGGGAATGACGTGAAAAAGTTCGGGCTCCTCTTGATGTTGGTCCTCTTGGCCGGGTTCGCCGGATGCGTGAGCATCCATGATGGCAGCTCAATGCAGGTGACGCCACCCGGGCAGACGGATCAGTACCAGCGTAATGTCCTGGATAAGTGTCCGCCGCACATCAATCCCCACCGGTTGGTCATTGGCGAGATCGCCAACGGCAACCCCCTGGTGAATTCCGGTTCCCAGATCGTCTACAACCAGCAGGATTTCGACAAGATCTGGCCCAGTATCACGGTCCAATCCCCGGATCCGACCAAGGTGCCCCTGAATTCCTTGACCCAGGAGCCGGTGGTGAATTGGAACTCGGAGATCGCTTATTTTCTCCTGGTACCCATCGACAATTCCTGCCAGAAGACCCTTCCTTACGGGGACGAAATGATATCGGATTGTTACGATATCACCGTTCCCCTTTATCGGTACAACGAGGGGCAAAATTGCGGGGCGCCCGGCGCCTATCCGGTCTATCTATTCATTTACGCCAAGACCAATCTGCCTTTGAGCATTAAATGGATCTTCCCGACATCCACGCCGACCTTTTCACCGGTCCCGACCGCCACGCGCACACCAGTGCCGACTCCCACTCCTGAGGACGAGGAGGAAACATGAGGATGGGTTTTTGGAAAGGACTTTTGGTCTTTGGGCTTTTGATGGGAGGCGTTTGCTTAGGACAAGCCCGGGCGGCCAACGAGGTCATTACCGTTCCGGTCATCTTGGCGGATTATTACGTTTGGGCCTATGATGAAGCCATCGAGGACAAGGCCACCTTATACGGCTGGTCCACCGCTGGGGTGGACGCCTTGGGTTGGGGTGTTTACGTTTTCTCGGGGGATGAGGCGGGTATGAAGCTGGTCAATATCGCGGGCATTTCCAAGACGGTCTATCCGCTGGCCACCCTGCTTTGGGCTTCGGACGGCCCGACCCGTGAAAGGGCCTTGGTGGCCCTGTGCACCCACACGGCCACGCTTCTCACCTTGGAATTATTAGGCCGCCCGGCCTTGAGCATCAACACGTCCATGGGTCCCCGGCATGACGGTACGGGTGTGGAAGTGGCATACCGCTTCTGAAAAAGTTGGGTTCCTCGGGAAGGAAGAGCCTTATTTTTGGGCTTGGGAAGACTGTTCTTCTTTGAGGAAGGTATGGATGCCGCACTCGACCTTATCGGTGCCGGACCAGCGGCCGGAACGGGGATCTTCCCCCAGCTTGACTGGACGGGTGCAATTCTCCGGAGAACAACCGATGGAGAGATAGCCCTTTTCCCACAAGGGATGATAGGGAAGGTCGAATTTCTTGGCGTAATCCCAGAACATCTTGCTGGTCCAGTTCAAAAGCGGGCTCACCTTGACCAGTTTGTCGCGGTAATTCTCCACGAAATCGGTTTTTTTGCGGGTGTCCGCCTGATTTCGGCGGATGCCGGTGATCCAGGCTTTGTAATCCTTGAGCCCCTTCTCGAAGGGCGCGATCTTGTTGAAGGCGCAGCAAGCGTCCGGGTCCCTTTCGTAAAGCTTCCCGTTCTTGGCCAGGAAGTCCGCGTTGGACATCTCGGGTTTTAATTCCCGCAGGTTCAAGTTGAGCCGCTTGACCAGTTTATCGCGGTGTTCCAAGGTCTCCTTGAAATGAAAACCCGTGTTGGTGAAAAGGACGGGCATGGTGGGATGGATCTGGGTCACCAAGTGGAGTAGGACGGCGCTTTCGGCGCCGAAGGAAGTGGACATGGCCAGGTCAGGCGCGAATTCCCCTACGGCCCAGCGGATGACATCCTCGGCGGACTTGGTCTCGAATTCCTGGTTGAGTTTTTCATAGTTGTAGGTTTTCATATCACCCATCATAGGATGGAGCCCTGGTCCAAGACAAGGAAAGGCCGGGCTTTTCATTGAAATATAACGCCCGGGGGCTTTATGAAATTTTCAAAGGGGATGTTCTTCCTGTCGATGCTGACCGCCCTGCCCGCTTTCGCGGGAGTGACCTTGAAGGGCACGGGTTCCTATTTGGCCGCGCCCCTCATTTTGAAATGGATGGAGGCTTTCCACCGCGAGAGGCCGGACCTGAGCCTTCGGTTCGAGGTCAAGAATTCGTCCGACGGGATCAGCCAATGGCTGGGCAAGGGAGCGGAGTTCGCGGCCACCGATACGGCCTTGAGCGGCGCCGAGGAAAAAAAGGCCAACGGACGCGCGATCCTTCACCTGCCAGCGGCCATCGAAGCGGTGGTCATTACCTATAACTTACCGGGGGTTCCTTCCGGCCTTCAGCTTTCGCCCAAGGCCCTGTCGGGACTTTTTATGGGAACCATCAAGAAGTGGAACGACGCGGCTATCGTGGACGCGAATCCCGGTGTGAAGCTTCCCCCCATGGATGTTCTCGTCATCCATCGGGAGGAAGAAAGCGCCCTCCATGACCTTTTCCCGGATTATCTTTCCCGGCTGGACCCCAAGTGGACCCTCAAGCGGGAAAAGGACAAGAACCTGCATTGGCCGCTAGGCCAGAACATCAAGGGGAACCCGAAGATCGTCGAGAAGATGAGGAAGTGGCCCGGTGTCATCGCGGCGGTGGATTATTCCTTCGCGGTCCAGAATCATTTGCCCATGGCCAAGCTCCATAACCAAGCGGGGCAATATGTGGGGCCTTCGGCCGAGAGTTTGACGGCCGCGGCGTCTGATTTCCTTAGCCTGCCGGAAGGGTTCCAAGTCGTTCTGGAACGCTCCCGGACCCCGGAAGCCTACCCTCTTTGCACCTTCGCTTGGCTCTTGGTCTATCAAGACACCTATAAGACTTACCACGACCATAAAAGGGGAGCGGCTTTGGTGGATTTCCTGAATTGGGCCTATTCGGACGGGCAAAAATTGGAAGCTGACTTGGGGTTCGTTCCACTATCGGAGGTTTTTCTGTCACAGGTGCGGGAGAAGATCAAGACTATTCAATACTGATTAGTTTTTAAAACTGAGGTTGCCACGTCGTAGTCGTGCCGCTATTCGCGGCCCACTCCTCGCAATGACACTTAAATAAAGCTAACGCTCTTCTAAGGAAGCTTTCATCCGGTTCACCAAGGCTTCCAGTTCTTTTCTCATCTCAGCCTTCGGCAGTTTGATACGCTGGCCATGCCCCGGCAGGACCCACTCGAAGTCATACCTCAAAAGTTTCTCCATGGATTCGGTCTGTTTTCGCCAAGAGAACCAGGCCACGCTTTGGGAGGCGCCCAGTTGTTGGCGTTTGCGCCGCCACCAGAGGTGGTCGCCGGTCAAAAGGAACTTTTCCTTATATAACAAGACACAATGGCCTTCGGTATGGCCGGGGGTGGGGATGATCTTGAACCCCGGCGCGACTTCAATGACCTCCGTACCCTTTATCAGGACTTCCGCTCCCGGTTGGACACCCTTGTCCTCCTCGTGAATGATCCTCTGGGCCCCGAATTTTTCGGCGTATTTGGCTGCCTCGGCCACGTCGTCTTGGTGGGTCAAGAAGATGGTCCGCAGACCTCCCAATTGCTCGAATTTTTTCACCAAATGGGGCAGGAACTTCGGGGAATCCACCAGCCAATTCCCCTCCGGATGTTGGATGAAGTAACTATTACCGCCGAAGGATCTGGGGGAGTTAAAACCGCAATAAAAGACACTGTCCTCGATAAGCAGGGGAAAATCCTCCATCACTTCGGAGGAGGAATTCTTGGTCATTGTCCCAATGGAACCGGTGGGGCAGGCCAGGATGGCCCGAACGGCATCACGGATCTCAGCAGTGGATCTGGGCTGGGTCTTGACGAAGGAAGTTTCGCCCGCGTC
>CAZLND010000022.1:0-17041 GCA_964560635.1 uncultured bacterium
TACTTCTAAAGTATGGGTGATACGAGTGCGGTAATAGTCCCCTTCGTGATTGACGAAGACCTGGGTCTTATATTGAAGGCGGCGGAAAGCGGAGGAATGGATGATGCGGTCGCGGTCACGTTGAAAAGCGGTGCGGTAAGGATGCTCGGGCTCGGAGAACTGACGGCCCCGGCTTTGACTGGATCTTTGCGCGTAGGAGACAAGGAACTGGTCTTCGGTTTTTTCCAACTCCGCGCGGGTGATCATGTTGTGTCTTGACCCCTTCCGACGGTTCGAATTCCGGAAAATTGGTGGAGGCGATGGGGATCGAACCCACGACCCCTTCCATGCCATGGAAGTGCTCTCCCAGCTGAGCTACGCCCCCATTTACCGGAAACGACTGAACGACCCAAATCGAGGAAGGCAATTTTAACCAAATCCATTAAAAAAACAAGCTAATCCCGGCAACCCGAAATGAGGAAGAGGTTGTCTTGTCAGAGTGGGTGGCCTGCCATGAAAAGCCCGCTTGGAGGGCGCGAATGGTGGGCGAAACAGGATTCGAACCTGTGACCCCCTGCGTGTAAAGCAGGTGCTCTAACCAGCTGAGCTATTCGCCCGTTCCAAAAAAAGAAACCCCAGCGCGCTTTGGACGGGCTAGGGTCAGGGAATAAAAGGCGGATTACTTGGGGGTTTTTTCGATATTCAGGAAAAACTTAATCGCGCTCTTTTTTTCGCCATCGATGGTCAAATGAATGAACTCGGGTTTGAAATTGGCGTCCATACCGTCGCCCTTCAAGAACCCCCTGGCGATAGCAATGGCCTTGACCGTGTTATTGATGCTTTCAGGACCCATGGCGACGATCTCAACGCTCTTCCCATCGCGCACATTGTTGGCGATAGCGCCAGCCACGGTGGAGGGGTTGCTTTTTGCGGCTACTTTGAGCGTCATTGTGCCCACCACTTGCGGCTCCTTCTTTTCCCGCTCATCATTTGTCGGTTATCCTGATTTTTATATCACGCCTTCCAGGGGCTGTCAACAAAGCCAGCCGTCGAACGATCTTTGAATATCAGCCAATATCAGCCTATTCGAAGATTGTTCGCCGAAAGACAACGCGTCTACTCAAAAACCTCTGGAAAAAAATGAAACTCTATAGTTTTGGGTTTTAGTCAGGAGATAAAACGAATCGAAGTCAAAAAAATGGTGGGTGATGCAGGGCTCGAACCTGCGACCCGCTGATTAAGAGTCAGCTGCTCTACCAACTGAGCTAATCACCCACGAGAACATTCAACTTAATATGGTGCGCCTGAGAGGGCGTCGAATCGCGCTTCGCGCTCACAGGGAAATTCCCCTGTGTACCCTTTCGAACACCCAGGAAAACTTCCGTTTTCCTGAAACCTTTCCCACTGTTCTCGCCCGTCTCAAAGAGAACCAGTGGAAACCAACTATCGATAATATGGTGCGCCTGAGAGGGCTCGAACCTCTGACCTACAGATTCGGAATCTGTCGCTCTATCCAACTGAGCTACAGGCGCATCCTCTCATCCGTCCCAAAATACCGGTTCCCTTCCAGCTCCCCACAAGTGGGGTGAGAGAGGGGACTTGAACCCCCAACCCCCAGATCCACAATCTGGTGCTCTAACCAATTGAGCTACTCCCACCGTATCCGGGCTCTGGCTGGGAAACCGCCCAAAAGGGCCAGGGGCCATTTCGGGAAGAGAGAGTTTAAAAGTAGGGGTTCACATTGTAAAGGTCAAATTTCCGTAAAAATGGCCAAATCAGGCCGTCTCTCTCAACTTTTGAAAAGATAAATGAAGAATTAAAAATGGTGCGCCTGACCGGAGTCGAACCGGTGACCCACTGCTTAGAAGGCAGTTGCTCTATCCAACTGAGCTACAGGCGCAAGGGAGAAAACCAATCGCAATTAGAAGGGGGATTTTTTTTTACACCGAAATTGTCTGATTTTTGGTCGGGGCGGTGAGATTTGAACTCACGACCCCTTGGTCCCAAACCAAGTGCGCTACCGCTGCGCTACGCCCCGACCCGAAAATCAAATTTAAACGACCCCTTTTTCCCAAGGAAAATCCCCTGTCGCTGCGCTACGCCCCGACCCTTAATCAGACTTATACGCCCACTTGGTCCTAAACCAAGTGCGCTACGCCTCGACCGAAAAGCTAAATGATAAAACCGCCTTTACCAGATGAAAAGATCCAGCGCATTCTACTTTTTGGCCAATAGTTCCCGGGCCTTTAGGAGCGCCAATCCCCGGTGGCTAATTTTATTCTTTTCTTCCAAGGACATCTCGGCAAATACCTTGGAAAAACCCTTGGGTTGGAAAATCGGGTCATATCCAAACCCTCCCGAACCCTTGGATACCAGCGTGATCGTACCTTCTGCCTCACCCGATACCTGTTCCGACCGTCCATCCGGATAGTGAAACGTAATGACCGTACGGAAAACGGCCCGCCGCTTCCCTTCCGGGATCTTTTCCATAAGCGTGAGCATTTTACGGACATTATCCTCGTAAGTGCACTTCTCGCCAGCGAACCGGGCGGCGTAGATCCCGGGTTGCCCATCCAGGGCATCCACAAAAAGTCCCGTATCATCGGAAAGGGCCGGTAAGGAAGTGAACTCAGAGACTTCACGGGCCTTTTTAGAGGAATTCTCCTCTAGGGTCGTTCCATCCTCGACCACTTCCGGTATCCCGGGAAATTCGAAACTGGGAAGGATCTCCCAGCCCAGGCCGCTCAATGCTTCCCGCATTTCCTTGTACTTGTTCTTGTTCTGGGTTGCGATGACCAGTTTTTTCATTTTCTCAGGGCTTTGGTCTGGGCCTCCATGACCTGCCGGATACCGCTCTCGGCCAGTTTCAGGAGTTCCTCCAATTGTTTCTTGGAAAAGGCTTCCTTTTCGGCCGTGCCTTGGATCTCCACGAATTTCCCGGAAGCTGTCATGACCACATTGAAATCCACATCGGCGGTGGAATCTTCCTCATAACAAAGGTCCAGCGCGGGGTCTCCGGCCACGATACCCACACTGACCGCCCCCACGGGTTCTTTGATAGGCAAGCCAGGGAGAACTCCCTTTTTCACGAGTTTTTTCAAGGCATCCACGAGAGCCACATAGGCTCCATTGATGGACGCGGTACGAGTACCCCCGTCGGCTTGGAGAACATCACAATCCAGAACGACTTGCCTTTCTCCCAAGGCTTCCAAGTCCACGATGGACCGTAGGGAGCGGCCGATGAGACGTTGGATCTCATGGGTCCGCCCATTGATCTTTCCTTTGACCGAGTCCCGGGGCGTTCGTTCGGCGGTACTACGAGGAAGCATGGAATATTCAGCGGTGACCCAACCCTTACCTTTTCCCTTGAGAAAGGAAGGCACATCCTCAGAGACCGAAGCGGTGCAAAGGACCTGGGTATTCCCCATGGACACCAGCACGGACCCTTCGGCATAACGGGTAAAGGACCTGACGAATCGGATGGGCCTGATCTTGGAACTCATTTTATTCCGCTCCTTGTGGCGATGCCTGCCAAATAAAAAACCTCATCCTGCCCAAAAGCGCAAGATGAGGTCGAATGACTAACTCGGATTTTTGAACGGGTTGAATTCTATATTTAGCCGCCCAGCCTGTCAACTTCCGCCAAGCCTGAAGGATCAGGTGATATAGCCACTCAGTCTTCTCAAGAAAATAACGTCCTTCCCTTCTTTGCCCGCCTTCTGGATCTTTTCATTGATCCACTGGTACATGCGCGCGCGGACCTTGTTCTTGAGTCCCGAACCCAAACCCTTTTCCACGGCTTGAAGCCGGAGATTCAACAAAGCCGATAAAGCCACATCCACCACCATGTCGGCCTTTTGAGGATCGAGGGCGTTCTTATTGTCGATGACCCTCTGGCTATCGATCGAACCGTTCTCCAGAAGATTGCCAGCGGCGTCCCAATTGGCGTTCCGGAAAACCTCAGGATATTTTTCACGCGCCAATTCGACGGTACGTTCCAACATCGTATTGGTCTTCTTTTCGCCGACTAGGTCGGTCAATTCGTGCGCGATGATGTAGCGGTATTCATCGTAAAGCATGAAAAACTCATGTTCAGCCTGCAACTTCCTGAGCTCTTCCGCTTTCTGGGGATCGATAGCGGCTTCACCCTCGGGAGCCGGCGCGTTCGGGTCCGCGGCAGGAGCGGAGGCACCCATGAACGGAGGCGCCATCGGAGCGTCAAAATCGATGGGCGAATCGGATGTTGGGGGGGCTGATTGGGGAGGCGGCGGCGGAGCCTTTTCCTCGACAACGGCGGTTTGAAGGGCTTGTCCGGACAAGGAGTCGACGGGTTCGGAGAGGGACTGTTGGGCCTGGAGTTCCTTCAGACGCCTTTCCAATTCCAGGGCCTTCATTTCCAATTCCTGGTTCCGGGCGGCCATCCAATCCTGGAAGTTCTTCTCGGCCTCGGCTACGGGCTCGGGTTCGTTCGGGACAGCCTCGGTCCCCGCGGGGGCGGCGGGCGAAGGCACAGGGACATCCAAAGCCTCGGAAGGGCTGGGCAAGTCCCCCCCGAAGATCTCGTTGATGTCGATTTTTAAGTCTTCGTTCTTTTTAGTCATGGCCCGCCTTCAAGGAGTCGAGATGCATCATATAAAGACCCTTCAAACCTTGTCAACGCAACTACCTCCCGTTGACCGTTTCCCCTCGCTTTCACCCCTATCGGCCCTTAAAAATTTCTTTGGAGTTGGAATGAGAGGATGTCCTTGATGTAGAACTCGCCCGGTTGGAGGGACTCGGTCCGCATCCGGCTCGTTCCAACACTCAAACTCCAGAGGGACGTGATGTCCCAACTGGCCCGCAGGGACAGAACGTCCTGGCTTTCCTCATCCACATAACCCACTTGGAGCCCAGGATAGGGGAGCGGCGTGGTGTCGTAGCTCTTGGTATAGAGGCGGGCCAACAACTGCAAATAAAAGGCGGGAAAGGGCCTCAAGGATCCTGTCCAACTCACGCTTTGGACCCAATTAGAGAAACCATAACTGTTCGAGTCGGTCCTTTGACCTTCCAAGGTAAGCTCTTGAAGGACCGACTCGAAATAGAGCCTTACCGTGAGTTGTCCGGTCCAAGTCAAGTCCTCTTGGAGCGCGAAGGAAGGAAGTGAGACAAGTACCCCGCCTTGTTGGGCGACCAGATTCCGGTTGAATTGACGATCGTTGAAGCGGCCTTCCAGTTTCACCGTCAAATGATCGCTCATCTCCCGTTGAACGCTCAAGGACGCCCTCTGGTCGATGTAATCCAAGGCCTGGATCAGGAACTGGCTTATCACGGGTTGATCATTGACCCCGGAGTAAGCGTAGGGCGCGTAATCAAAGTCGTAATAATTGCGGGTCGAATAGCCGCCTTGGGCCTCATAACTCCAAGGGCCGGGCGGCGTCCAAAGGGCTCCCAAGACACTATTGGTCTCGTAATAATTGAAGAAATAGTACTGACTGTCACGGATGAAATAATCACCCCTGTAATAAAAGCTGAAGTCACCGGGTTGGAAACCCAGCAACCCGGCGAAGTCGTTCTTGTAGTTATCCAAGTTGATATATCCCTGGTAAATATCCAGGCCAAGGTGATAGTCGAGTTTGGCGTTCCACTGGCCCGAGCGAAGGGTCAAGTTCCCTCCCCCGTTCAACGAAGAAACCTCATCGGATAGCCTGCTACCGGTGAAAACCGATCGATAAACGTTATCGTCATACCGGAATCCCAGTTTCAGGGAGTCCACGTTCGCTTGGACATCGATACCTTTATTGGGTTCGGGCGGCGTTTGGGCAATGGCCGGGGACAAGACCATCCCCAAAGCCAGCCATACGAAGATGAGTAGCTTCTTCATTTCTTCATCACCCCCTTGAACTTATCCAACTGATATTGGATGCGACCCGTCATTTCGGTGAGCTGTAATAGGGTTTTCTGTCCCTGAGCTATCCGGGTCTGGACATCGAAAAGCCGGGACTCCAAGTTGCTCTTTTGTTTTTTACCCACCAAGCCCTGGAGTTCGCCGTCCTTTACCCGGTTTTGAGGGAGGTCGTTCATGCCTTGAAAATCATCCACGAATTCCCGCATTTTTCCTTGGAGCTTCAATTCACTCTTGATCTCATCCTGTTCGGCGGACCATTTTCTCAATTGATCCTCAATTGTCACTTTACGGTCGTGAAAAAGGTCGAGGGTCAATTGGAGGCTTTCTATGTCATTGCCCTTTGGGGGGGCCGAGGAAAGCAAGGCGCGAAGATCTTCATTGGGGGTTTTACTTTTGAAGCGGGCAAGGAGATTTTGGGCATGGTCCCGTTTGCGGACGTATAAAGTCAGCAATTCAAGTTTGGCGTCAAGGGCGGAAGGATCGGGGGGGAGAGTTTCGGAGGTCCCCAGGATCTCTTCGATCCGATCGTTGTAGAGGATGATCAACGCCGATCCCTGTTGTTCCAACGTCTTTTGTTTTTCCTCCTGGTGCCGCTGGAGGCTGGCGTCGGTCTGTAACTGATCTTGGAGCTCGTTCAGGTTGGACTTGATCCTCATTTGGTCAATGACATTGGGATTAGGGCCGGTCTGGCGGCGAAGTTTTGCGATCTTTTCCTGAAGGGCCTCGATGGAACCTTGGAGGTTGGTCCGGTCTTGCTGGGTTTTCCCCAGCCAATCCGCGGTCGTCAGAAAGGAATATTCCAAGCGCTCCCGATCCGCGTCCCTCGCCCCGGGGGCAACGGATGTTGAAAGGCCCGTGGTCTTCGCTGGCGGGGCCGGACCCGCGCCGAGAATGAACGGAACCCACAACCCCAATAGGATGAACTGAACGACAGGTCGTCTCATGGTTTTGGTTCGGTGTCCTCGGTGTCGGCCAAAAGGCCGTATTTTTTCAATTTGTAGATCAAAGCGGTCCGATTGATATCCAAAAGTTTGGCGGCCTTGGTCTGGATATGGGCGGCCTTTTCCATGGCCTTCAAGATCAATTCCTTCTCATAGTTCTCCACTTTTTCCGTGAGACTGGCATCCTCCTTGAGGTAGTGGGTGTATTCATCCCGTTGAAAGGTCTGGATATCCAGGGGAAGGTTCGATGGATAAATGGTGTCCGAGTCAGCGAGGACCACGGCCCGCTGGATGGCATTCTCCAATTCCCTGACATTCCCCGGCCATTGATACTTGGTCATTAATTCCAGGGCCTTCTTCTCGATCTTGGTGATCTTTTTGTTGGCTTCCATGCTGTAGCGGTTCAGGAAGTGATTGGCCAAACGTTCGACATCCTCCCGTCGGTCCCGCAAAGGCGGGGCGAAAATGGGGACAACGTTCAGTCGGAAAAAAAGGTCCTCCCGGAATTGTCCTTTTTTGATCGCCTCTTCCAGGTTCTTGTTCGTGGCGGCTATGACCCGGACGTCGGCCCGAATACTTTCCGTCCCACCCACCCTTTCGAATTCTTTTTCCTGGAGGACCCGAAGCAGTTTTACCTGTGTGGAAAGGCCGATGTCCCCGATCTCATCCAGGAAGATCGATCCTCCGTTGGCCAGCTCGAACCTTCCGATCCTTTTCCCGGCGGCACCGGTAAAGGAGCCTTTTTCGTGGCCAAAAAGCTCGCTTTCCAACACACCCTCGGCAAATACAGCGCAGTTCACCTTGATAAAGGGCTTATCCTTCCGGCGGCTGTTGAAATGGATGGCGTGGGCGATGAGCTCCTTCCCCGTGCCCGATTCGCCGCGGACCAGCACCGCCGTATCGGTTGGAGCGACCTTTTCGATAAGCTCGTAGACCGGTTGCATGGTGGGGCTATTCCCGACGATCCGCTTGTAGTTGTACTGATCGTTTAGCTTTTCCCGCAGATATTTGTTCTCATACATCAGTTTCTGACGTTCAATGGCCTTTTCCACGGTGATCTTGACCTGCTCGGTGGAAAAGGGTTTGGTGATGTAATCGTAGGCCCCGGTCTTCATGGCCTCCACCGCGGTCTCGATGGTGCCATAGGCCGTCATGATGATGACCACGATCTCATTGTCCAATTCCTTGATCGTCTTCAAGAGGGACATGCCATCGAGTTTCGGCATCTTGATGTCGGTGATGATCAGGTCGATATGTTTGGTCTTGATCGTTTCCAAGGCCTTTTCACCGTCCTCGGCCTCCAAGATGGTATTTTGATCGCTTTCCAATGTCTGCCTGAGGACCTTCCTCATACTGGACTTATCATCGACCAATAATATGGTGCTCATGAACGCGCCTCCTTCGAAGTACCGACCACCGGCAAAATGAACATAAAGATCGCCCCACCTTCGGGGCGGTTGACCGCCGCCACATTGCCTCCCATCGATTCCAATATCTTTTTAGTGATGGAAAGGCCCAAACCGAACCCCTCGGTCTTCGTGGTGAAGAAAGGGGTGAATAATTTCTTGAAATTGGCCGGGGAAATACCCGACCCCTGGTCTTCCACCCAAACGGCGGCCCACTGGCCCTCCGCTTCGGTCGGATTCATCGAAGCGAACCCTTTTTCCGTCAGGAAATTCATCAACTCGGGCCGCGAGAACCCTTTCGTGGAAAGGGTCACCGAAGAACCCGAAGGGGAGGCTTGGATGGCGTTCAGGGAGACGTTGAGAAGGGCTCTACGGAATTGTTCCACATCCAAATGCAACGGAAGGGTCGCCCCCGCCTTGAACCGGATAGCCACCTTTTTATGCTCGGCCTCCTTCTCAACGAGGGGCAAAAGACCGAGGACGGCTTCGTTCAGGTCCGATTCCTGGACCTCTAGGGTGGTGGGCTTGGCAAAGACGAGGAAATTGGTCACGATCTTGTTCAGGATCTCGATCTCGGAACCGATGTCGGCCACCATTTCCTTGGCATCCGGTAGGTCCTTCAATTTCTTTTGAAGGATCTCAGTGAATCCCTTCATCGCGCCCAAGGGATTGCGGATCTCATGGGCGATCCCGGCCGCCAACTCACCAATGGTGGCCATCTTTTCGGTGTTCTTGACCTGTGTTTCCAGTTTTCGAAGTTGGGTTTCGTCCGTGAATAGGATCTCCGTTCCCAATTCCTGGGAGTCCGCTCCAAGCAAAGGCGCGCTTTTGAGCAAAAGGAACTTGGGGCTCTCTTCCGAAAGGTTGATCTCCAAGCCATCCAGCTTCCGATGTTTTTCATGGGCGCCCCGGATGGCCGCCGAAAAAGCGGGATAGGGGGAAAGGACCGCCTCGTAGGGCTTTCCGATCACCTGGTCCTGGGGAATTCCCAAGATCTGGGATGCGGCGCGGTTGAAAGTGGTGATGTGTCCACCCAGATCCACTACCAAGATCCCATTGGACATACTTTCCAGGATATATTCGTTATGGCTTTGAAGCCGCTTGGTCATTTCATTGAAAGCGTGGGCCAAGGCCCCCAACTCATTCTCGGAAGTGACCTTGACCCTCTGACCAAAATCCCCTTCGGCGATCTTTTGGGAGGCCTTGGCCATGGCGTCGATCGGAGAAATGAACCTTTGGCCGAAGGCATAAAGCAACCCGCCCATCAGCAGGAGGCACACGAGCCCAAAACTGAAAAGGAATTTGGCGAATTGATTGAGACCGTCCATGAACTGGGCGCTGGCCTCCACCCCCAGGACACCGATGATCTTTTTATCGAGGAAGATCGGCGCGTAACCGATCTTATAAACACTCCCGTTCCTTTCTGGAAAAAGTATCGAGACTGAGGGGATACCTTTTTGGGCTTGTTCCACGGGTTGGGGGTCCAGGGATAAAAGCCAGTTGGTTTCCAGGAAGTCATATTGAGCGTTGGCGTCCACGATGACCCGTCCGGCCATGTCGAGGATGAAAATATTCTCCGCTTGGCTTTCTTTCTTTTTTTTCACAAGAAACTCACGAAAATTCTTGTAAAGCTCCCCCTTTCCGTTCAGGTAAGGGAGCCAATCCGCCCGGGTTTCTCCAGCGGAAAGATTGGCGATGGCTAGGAGTCGGTTCCCCATTTCGGAGTCGAATGTCTTTTTAGAAAAGTAATAGGCAACCCCGCCATAAACGAAAAGGACCACAATGCCGACGAAAAGGGTGCGGCTGACCAGTTCGGCCAGGACACTTCCGCGAAAATGGGGGTAGGGTTGTTTCATGGGGCCTTGGGGTGACCGGGCGCGGACCGGAAGAATTAAAGGGACCAAATATCACTGTCACTTTATTGACTCTCTGGATAAATAATAACATTCAAAGCAGGGTTTGTAAAATTTTTGACTTTTTAGGTAGAAAGCCCAAAAGGTTGGGTTTAAGGGTGAAAAGCCGTGAAAAGTTGATGGGCCAATTCCCTTGAGAAACCCGGAACAGCTTCCAGGTCCTCCAAAGGAGCTTCTTGGATCTTCTTCACGGACTCAAAGCGGTTCAAAAGGACACGCAAGCGCGTAGGACCGATCCCTTTCACTTTTTGCAGAAGCGATGTGACGGCTTCGCGGTCTCGGATGATGCGGTGATACCCCACCGCGAAACGATGGGATTCATCCCGAACCCTTTGGAGAAGATGGCGGGCCTTCAAGTGACCCCTGAAATTCACGGCCTCGGATCGCCCCGGAACGAAGACTTCCTCTTCCCTCTTGGCCAGCGAAGCCAGCCCATATCCCTCTTTTAGTTCCCGCTCCAACACCGCCTGGACAGCGCTCAATTGGCCCTTTCCCCCATCGATCAGGAAAAGGTCAGGCGGCGGGTTCCCTTCCCTTTCTAAAAGACGCAAGTAACGACGCATCATCTCCTGGTGGGCCCTGAAATCATCCTGGCCCTCCAGTTCCTTGATCTTGAACTTCCGATATCGGCTCTTTTCGGGTACCCCATCCCTGAAAAAAATAGCGGACCCTACTGTAAAGGAACCTTGAAGGGTGGAGATATCAAAGCAGGCGATATTACGCGGAAGGACTTTCAAGGTGAGCAAACCCTGTATCTCTTTGAGTAGGTTGGTCCTTTGGCCGTCTTCTTTCAACGCGACCAGAACGTTCTGTTCGGCCATTTCCATCAATTCTCGGCGCCAATCCTTTTCCGCCCTTTTGATCTGAACGGCCGAACCCTTTTGGTCCGTCAGCCATTTTTCATGGATCGGTTCAATGGCCCAATCAGGAGGGATGAGGACTTCTTCGGGAAGGAAAACTCCAGGAATGTAGTATTGCCGAAGGAACAACGGGAAGACTTCCTCCAATGGCTCTTCGAGCTCATTCTCCAGCGTCAACTTCACATGGTCGGTCACTTTGCCCTGTCGAACCTGAAGCACCGAAACCAGGACTTTCCCCAGGCCTAGGGCCAAGGCGAACACGTCCACGTCCTTTTTATCCGCGCTCAAGACGGCCGAATTTCGCTGCATTTGGGATATGGACTCTAAAAGGTCCCGCAATTTGGCGGCCTCCTCAAATTCCAGACGATCGGAGGCCCTCAACATTTCCGCCTTCACATGGTCCATCAGGTCATCGTGCTTCCCTTCCAAGAACCATTGGACCCTTTTCACCAACTGACCATAAGCCTGTTTTTGGATGAGGCCCACACAAGGCGCGGGACATTGTTTGATCTGATAGCTCAAGCAGGCCTTTTCAGCGCGACCGTCGATATCCATGTCACAATCCCGGATGTTGAAATAGCGGTAGATCATCTTCACGATCTCCCGCAATTTCAGGTTGGGATAAGGACCGTAATATTTGGAACCATCGCTGGAAGGGCGTCGAGAGATGAGGACCCGTGGAAAATCCTCATTGGTGGTCAATTTAAGGTAAGGGTAGCTTTTGTCATCCCGCAACAACACGTTATAGCGGGGATGGTGTTTCTTGATGAGATTGCTCTCCAACAAGAGCGCTTCGTTTTCATCCGCGGTCAGAACGAAATCCAACTGATGGGACTGGGATACCAATGCCCTGACTTTGGGGCTTTCCTGACCCTTTTGATTGAAATAAGAGGATGTTCGCTTTTTAAGGGAAAGGGCTTTACCAACATACAGGATCCGCTCGCCCGGACCCTTGAATAGATAAACCCCAGGCGAATCGGGGAAAGAGGCTGACCTTTTCTTTAATTTTTCGAGATCCGATGACAGTTCTTTTTCAGGCACATTTCACCTTCAAATCGGGCTTTTGATCCTCTCCCGCAATTGCCGGATCTGGTCCCGGAGTTCGGCGGCCTTCTCATATTCGTATTTCTTGGCAAGTAGGAGCATCTCTTGCTCCAGGGCCACGATCTTCCGGGGGATGGCTTCGGGCACCAAATAGAGGTCTTCTTTCGGTTCGGCCGCCACAGGGATAGTGTAGTAATCGGCCTCGTAAACCGTGGTCAACAGTTCTCGTATCTGCTTTTTGATCGTAGCGGGCGTGATTCCATGGGCTTTGTTGTATTCCGCTTGCACGGCACGACGTCGTTGGGTCTCGGCCATGGTCTTTCGGATGGAATCGGTCATCTTATCCGCGTAAAAAAGCACCTTACCTTCCACGTTACGGGCCGCCCGGCCCGAGGTCTGCATCAAGGATACTTCCGAACGGAGGAACCCCTCCTTGTCGGCGTCCAAAATGGCCACCAGGCTCACTTCGGGCAAGTCCAAACCCTCCCGAAGCAGGTTCACCCCCACCAGCACATCGTAAACGCCCAGCCGCAGGTCCCGGATGATGCGAATGCGATCCAGTGTTTCCACATCCGAATGGAGATAGGCCACCTTGATATTGAGCTGTTTGAGGTAGTTGCTCAGGTCCTCGGCCATTTTCTTTGTCAAAGTCGTGACCAAGACCCTTTGTTGTTTCTTTACCTTTTCCCGTATCTCGCCGATGAGGTCGTCCACCTGGGAAACAGCCGGCCTGACCTCGATCTCCGGGTCCATCAATCCGGTGGGGCGGATGATCTGTTCGACGATCTCGCCTTCGGACTTCTTGACCTCATATTCCGAGGGGGTGGCGGAAACATAGAGGACCTGACCGATCTTTTTCTCGAATTCCTCGAACCGAAGGGGACGATTATCGAAAGCGCAGGGCAAACGGAACCCGTACTCCACCAGGTTCTTCTTCCGGGCAAAGTCCCCGTTGAACATGGCCCTTAATTGGGGCATGGTGGCGTGGGATTCGTCGATGAAGGTCAGGAAGTCCTTAGGAAAGTAATCCATCAGGGTATAGGGCGGTTGGCCCGGTTTCCGGCCGTCAAAATGCCGGCTGTAATTCTCGATACCCTGGCAATAGCCCATTTCCTCGATCATTTCTAGGTCGTACATGGTCCTTTGCTCCAACCTTTGGGCCTCGACCAACTTGTCCGCTTGTTTGAGTTCCTGAAGCCTGATCCGAAGTTCCTCGCGGATATTGGAGATAGCTCCCTGAAGGACGTTCTGGGGCACCACGTAATGTTTGGCCGGGTAGATGGCCAAGACCTTCCGATGATTAAGGGCCTTGCCGGTCACCGGGTCGATCTCCGATATCTTCTCCACCGTATCCCCAAAGAACTCGATACGAAAGGGGTTCTCGCCATAAGCCGGGAATATCTCCAGCACATCCCCCTTCACGCGGAATTTTCCCCGACTAAAGTCGATGTCATTACGGGCATATTGGATCTCCACCAGGCCCTTGAGAAGCCCTTCCCGGGGTACCTCCTGCCCTTCCCGAACGACCAAATGCATCTTTTGGTAGTTCTCTGGCGAGCCTAATCCATATATACAGGACACCGAAGCCACGATGATGACATCCCGGCGTTCTTGTAAGAGGGCCGTGGCTTCCAGACGAAGGCGGTCCAATTCCATATTGATGGAAGCGTCTTTCTCGATGAAGGTATCCGTGTGGGGGATATAGGCTTCCGGCTGGTAATAATCGTAATAGCTTACGAAATAGGCCACGGCGTTATTGGGAAAGAATTCCTTGAACTCGCTGTAAAGCTGGGCCGCCAAGGTCTTGTTGTGGGAGATGATGAGGGCGGGTCGTTGGACCTTTTGGATGACATGGGCCATGGTGAAGGTCTTGCCCGAACCGGTGACACCCAAGAGGGTCTGCTGGGGATGACCCCTTTCCAGGTTCTTGGTCAGTTTCTCAATAGCTTGGGGTTGATCGCCGGTCGGTTTGTAGTCGGAGACGATCTTGAATGGATGGGTGGTTTCGATCTCGGTTCGGGCCATGGGGTCATTCTGTGGCAGGCAGGGCCTTTATTCAAGGAGGGCCCGGTCTTTTACATGCCTTTAAGGCGGAGGATATCCCTGAGTTTTTCTTTCACATCCTCATTGTTAGGTTCCTCATTGAGGATGCGTTCGTAGATCTTCAAGGCTTCGACGTAAAAACCCTGTTTGGCGTAGATCTCGGCCAAGGTTTGACGGATGAAAGGATCCTCCAATTCCTGGGCGGTTGGCGAATGGGCTGGATGCGGCTCCTCGGGCGCGGCTCTGGGAGCGGGAACCGGGGCTGCCTTGATCTCTTTTTCCTTTTCTTGCCTCAGCCGTTCCATTCCTTGCAGGATCTCTTGGTTGACCTTTGCCTTTGCGGCTTCCTGTTCCCTCTTTTGATTGGCATATTGGTCCCGGGCCGCGTCCTCGAGTTTACGTTGCTTTTCTTGCTCCGAGAGGGCCTGTTTCAATTGGGCATCCTTCTCAAGCTTCTCCTTCATTTCCCGTTCGACCTGCTCACGGATCCGGTGCTCCAACGAATTTTTTGTTTCTTCCAATTCGGCCTTAAGCCGACTAAAGGAATCGTTCTTTTCCTTCTCAAGCTTATCCCTCTCAAGGGCCAGGAGGCGCTGCTTTTCCTCGAATTCCCGGGTCATTTGTAACCGAAGCTCGTCTTCTTTAGTGCGCTGGACTTGTTCCATCAACTTGGATTCCAGTTCCTGTTTGAGTTTCATTTGCTCCTGGTCCCGGCGGCTGTCCTGTTCCCTTTGGCGTTCCTGGGCCAAACGAGCCTGTTCATCCAGCTCTTTTTTCATTTGCTCGCGCAGTTCCTTCTCCAAGGAAGATTTGATCTCCTCGGTCGAAGGGGGCTTTTCTTGCGGTTCCATGGCGCGGGCCATGAGGGCATAGACCTGTTGGAGCCGGACCCGGATATCGAGCAAATTGGGCCAGCGTTTGAGCATGTCCAAATAGATGTCGATGGCCTGTTCGTAGAAACCCTTCTCCGTGAAGGTCTGGGCTTGGATAAGGGAAGTCTGTTGTTGTTCCAATTCCTGATTGGCCGTCTCTTCCGGGGAGGGCCCGGTCGGCACGGGCGCAGCGGCGGGCTCAGCCGCGGAAACCAAGTTCTGATCCAGTGGATATTTTCCTACCGACTCATTATTAGGATCCAATTCAAGGATGGTCTGTCTCACCTCACGGGCTTCATCCAAGAGGTTCTCATTGAAATAAATATCAAGGATCCGCATATAGACTTGGACCGCCTCGGCTGGCTGGTTCAAGCGCAGGCAGGAAAGAGCCAGGTATTTCAACGCGCCGACGTGGCCTTCCTGTTGTTTGAGGAATTTCTCGAAAGCCCCGCGGCTTTCCATGTACTTTTGTTGGTTAAAGAAGATCACGCCCAAGTGATAGAAGGTATTGAGGTCCCCCAATTCGATGGTTCGATTGGCGGCCTCTTCGGCCTTGGCTAGGTCGTTCTTACTGATATAGATCTCAATGAGGTCTTGGAGGCTTTTGATGGCGGGCGCGTTCTGTCGAGCCTTGATCAATAGGCCGATCAGTTTTTCCCGGGCGTCGATGTTGAGGGGATCCAACTCGGTGGCGGCCTGGAGCACCTCGACCAACCTTCCGGTCTGGGTTTCCGGGTCCAAATTAGCGGCGAGGTTCATCAGTGTTTCCACCGCCTCGAACTTCTGTCCCAATTTGGTGAGGAGACGGGCGTATTGGAGATTGGCGTCGAGCCGGGCGGGCTCGGCTTTCAAGACCGAGCGGTAGATCTCAACGGCCTTTTCCCCGTCCTGTTCTTCCATTTGAACGGCCCGTTGGAGGTATTTATCGATGAGGTTCTTGACGGCGCTCAACAATTGGGGATCGTTCGGAACCAATTTGAGCATACGCTTGTAGACTTGGAGAACCTTATCCACTTGGTTCTTCTGGTCGTATCCTTGGGCCACCAGGTCATATTGTTGGAGGGCTTCTTGGGCGTCGCCTTTTTTCGCGTAGATATCGGCGAGCATGTTGTGGACGTTCAGGTCTTTCGGATCCAGGTCAGCGAGTTTGTGATATTCCTCGATGGCCCGGTCCCAATCGCCTTTTTGGTAGTAGGAGTAAGCCGTTTTGATGAGAACAGCTTTATCTTCGGACACCTTTGGAAGACTCCCGGCTTGAGGATTGGTCGTTCAACGCAGAATGGATTGCAAAGAGAGGGACAATTTAACACAGCCATTTTGTCAGGCCAAGAGCTTTAAAAGAGGCTCCAGCGGCTGGGATATCGTTCCCATTGGGGGAAAAGGGCCTGGACCGGGATGGTCCAGGCGAAAACTTACTTCTTGGAGTCGTGAGAGTACTTCAGGTAATAACCGCAACTCTCTCGGACAACCAATTTCGTGGGGAAAAAACGATGCGTGTACTCTAAAGGTTTCTTCTCGATCTGGTTCCAAAGCATCTTGGCGGCCTCGTAACCCATGTCATAGGCGGGTTGATGGACCGTCGTCAAAGCCGGGTCATTGGAGATATCGTCGAATCCGCAAACCGCAACATCTTGCGGGACCCGCAATCCTTGTTTTCGAAGTTGCTTGATGGCCCCGACCGCCATGGGATCGCTGGAACCGATGATGGCCGTGGGCGGATGTTTGGTCTTCCAAAAGGATTCGACCGCCGCGGCGCCCGCTTGCTCTGTCCAATTCCCAAAATAAACATGTTCCTCATGGAAAGTCAGTCCCCTCTTCTTAATGATGTATTTGAAGGCATTGAAACGGTCGAGGGAATTTTTCGAGAACTTGATGTCACCAGCGATGAACCCAATACGCTTGTGGTCCAGGGCGATCAGATGATCGACCACGTCGATGATACCTTGGGTGTTAAGACTGTCCACAAAACAAACATTTGGGTCGTTGACCTGATAATTGATAAGGACGTAAGGCAAGGAACCCTGCTTGAGGTCTTGATAAAAACGGGATTCCACGGGCGGGGCGATGGCCAAAACTCCGTCCACCAATCCTGAATTGAC
>CAZLND010000023.1:0-16486 GCA_964560635.1 uncultured bacterium
CACGGCGCTGGAACTGAAGGTCATGATGGACGAGAAGAGGGACTTCGCCCTCATCGACGTGCGTGAGCCCAATGAGTGGGACATCGCCCACATCGAAGGCGCCACGCTATTGCCCCTTTCCCAGCTGGGTCAGCGGTTCAATGAATTGGAAAAGTTCAAGGGTAAGAAAGACATCGTGGTGCATTGCAAGAGCGGCGTGCGCAGCCAAAAGGCCATCAACTTCCTCAAACAGCAAGGCTATGACCGGTTGGTCAATGTGGCGGGCGGTATCCTGGGTTGGAGCGACCAGGTCGATTCGTCGGTCCCCAAGTACTAAGCCTCTTTCCATGCCTGAGGACCTTAAAAAAGAGATCGGCGTGGCCCAGGTGGCCTTTGCCGGAAGGTTCCAGGCCTTTGTGGACTATCAAAGTCCTGAAGTTGACACTCTTTCCCGCGAGCGGGACTCCATCCAACTTTTCTCCCTGGCCTTGGTGCGCGTTCTTTTCCTGATGGGCGAGAACAAACAAGCGCCCATGCTCCTTCAATATATCCAGACCGCCATGGGGGACATCGTCACTCCCAAAGGGCTTCACCGCCCCGTCATCCTGGGCCAAGGCCAGAACCTGGTCGAGGTCTTGCCGGAAAAGCCCGAACGGCTCATGGTCCTCAAGCTCATTCAAGAAGAGGAGATCCGGTTGGCTGAGTTGACCCTGCCCATGGGCGACGAGGGGCATTTCTACCCGGCCACGGTCATCTTTTTCCTGCAATCCCTCATCAAGACCCTGGGAGAACCCTCGCTCTTTTTCCTCATGCTGGTCATGGGCGGGATCATGGAATATTACGAGAAGATCGGCAAGACCAACGACCTGAAGGCCCTGACCGACGCGCCCGTTTATGGGTTCTCCACCGCGGTGCGCTATATTGAGGAAGAACGCCGCCGGAGCGGGCTTCAAACCCCGCCCGAAAATCCTGTTTCCAATTGAGCGCCCCTTGAAACCCACCCTCCTCATCATGGCCGCCGGAATGGGAAGCCGCTATGGGGGTTTGAAACAAATGGAAGGGGTCGGGCCCAACGGCGAGACCCTCTTGGATTATTCCGTTCATGACGCCCTGAAGGCCGGGTTCGGCAAGGTGGTTTTCGTCATCCGCCACGACATCGAGGCGGACTTCAAGAAGATCGTCGGGAAGAAATGGGAAGCCAAGGTCCCGGTCCGCTACGTGTTCCAGGAATTGGGCATGGTGCCGGAAGGATTCCGGGTGCCCAAGGAACGGCAAAAGCCCTGGGGCACGGGTCACGCCATTTGGGTAGCCCAAGGCGCCATCCAAGAGCCTTTCGCGGCCATCAACGCGGATGATTATTACGGGCGCAATTCTTTCAAGGTGCTGGCCGATTTCCTCAAAAAGACCAAGGACCTTAAAAGCGCTCGCTTCTCCATGGTGGGATTCCGCCTAGACAAGACTCTTTCGGAACATGGGGCAGTGTCCCGCGGGGTCTGTTCGGTGGCCCCTGGGAAACATCTCAAAAAAGTGGTCGAGCGCACCCACATCGCCCGGGAGGGCAAGAAGGCCCACTATCTGGATGAAAAGGGTAAGAAGCGGCCTTTGAAGGGGAACGAGATCGTCTCCATGAACATGTGGGGTTTCACGCCGGCGGTATTCGCCGAGCTGGACCGAAAGCTCAAGAGCTTCCTCGCCGAGCGGGGCCAAGAGGAAAAATCGGAGTTCCTCATTCCCCGGGTGGTGGATGAACTTTTAGGGGAAAAGCGGGCCACGGTGAAGGTCTTGTCCAGCAAAAGCCCATGGTTCGGGGTCACTTACCCCGAGGACCGTCCAAGGGTGCAACAGAACATCCAAAATCTCGTCCAGAAAAAGGCCTATCCTCACGAACCCTGGAAATAGGGTTCGTGAAGTTCATTCCAACCTTTCCTTCGCGAACCGGACCATGACCTCATCCTGGTCAAGGGAGATGACCTTCTTGTAGAACATTCGGGCTTCCTTCTTTTTTCCCAATTTCAACAAGGTGCTCCCGATGTTGTCCAAGACCAAGCTATTCTCGGGATTCTTTTGATAGGCCAGCATCAAGTATTTCAATGTGTAGGGCCAATCGGGTTGGAGCGCGAAATAAGACGCGATGAAGTTGTAGCCGTAAGGGTTGTTGGGGAAAAAGGTGATGAGAAGTTTTGAAAGACGCAAGGCTTTGACGTCCTCCTCGTGGCGGTGTTGTTTGAAATAACCCTCGATGATTGCTTCTATCTTTTCGGAGGCGAATTTCTTGTAGGGAAGGGGCAGTTCCTCATTGTTCTCCCATTTCAAACGGGATGGGTTCTTGTCGGCGTAAAGAAAAGCCCGGCCCAGGATATCGTTCTGGGAATCGAAATCGTCCAGCTCTTGGTAAAGCCCGGCCAATTTGAAATAGAGGTCCAGCCGCCAGGGGTACAACTGGACGGCCCGACGCCAATAGCGGACGGCTTTTGGGGCGAGTTTGGGGTCCAATTTTTCTAAAGTCCCTTGAGGCGCGTCAGGCCACTTGGAAGGGTGGAGGAGCAGGACTTCCTCGCGGGGCGGGATCGGGAGCGGGGTCTTTTTCCCTTTTTGGGCTTTGGCCTGAAAATAAAGTCCGCGAGCCAGCAGGACCTCGGCGTCCTCCGGATGGTCTTTTTCCCAATCCTTGAGAGCTCGTTCCATTTTTCCGAAGTCCCGATGGGGCAATCCCTCGTAAAAGCGTCCGCGCGCGTCCAAGGTCGCGCCTAAAAGAGGCATGGTCAAAAGGAAACAAAGGTTTGTGAAAAGTTTTTTCATGTCTGGTCGGAAAACTATATCAAAAGGAAGCGGGAGCTTTTGATAAATCCAGGCTCGCCAGGGGAGGCTAAAAACCGAGTTCTTTAGTCAGGTAAATGAAATAAACGGTTCCGGCTAGGATGACCACCAAATTGAAAAGACTGGAGATACCGTGGGCCTTGCCGAATTCCTTGGAGAGGAGGTCCACTTGGGGTTGATCCTTTTTTTCCTCGGCGGCTTGGCGTTCGACCCGCAATTGGGCCACTTTGGGGCCGATCCAAAGGCCTTGGGCCAGGGAGAACAAAAGCATCAGGCAAAGGGCCGTGATCCTCACGCAGTCCTGAGGAACGTAGTTCTTCAAGGGATGGAGCAGGTGATAGGTGACCACCAGAAGGGCGCCGCAGATGTAGCTGATCAGGTAATAAGCGGGGAAGAGATGGCTTTGCACCTCGCCAAAAAGCTGGCGGGGAAGGGTTTTGAAGAGGATGGGGGCCTGGACGAACGTAAAATAAAGAAGGGTGCCGTACCAGAAGACGAAAGTGAAAAGATGGGTAGCGCGCAGGAAGAACATGAAAACCTCCGTCAAAGTTAGGATATACTAGGGTCGCCCCCAGGGGTTTGCAATGTCAGCGAAGAAAGGCCGGTATGGAAGAAAAGTCCCAAGTCCAGATCGAGTTCCCCTCGACCGGCCAAGTCTGTGAGGTGGACTACGACGATACCCTGGTGGATGCCACCTTCCGGTATGACCTGCCTATCCGTTACCGTTGTGAGCGGGCTGTCTGCACCACCTGTTTGGTCGAAGTCTTGGAAGGCGGCGAGAAGCTTTCGGAAATGGAAGACCGGGAGAAGCAAACCTTGGCGGCCATCAAGGCCAAGCCCAACTGGCGGCTCGCTTGCCAAGTCTCGGTATTGGGCGACGTGAAGCTGGACTATATCCCCATCACCGATCCCCGCCGGAAAGCGGAAGAAAGTCCATTCTGATCAAGGAGACGAGTGAATGAAAAAATGGGCTTTATTAGTGGTAGGCCTCTATTTCTTGATCCTCATTGTCCTCACCTGGCCCGTGGGTTGGGTCGCCTTCTATAAGGAACACGACGTCAAGATCACGGATATGTTCTTCTCGAAATATTATTGGGCCTTTATCGGGGCGATGGTGCTGGGTCAGGCCGCTCTTTTGATGGTCCCGGTCCAGCTCGCCAGTCGAAGGCCGGTCACCCGCAGGTCGATCATCCCTTCACTCGCGGCTTCAGGTTTGATGATGGGACTGCTGATCGTTGGCGTGCTCTTTTCAGTCTATGAGTTCACTGAAAAAGGGGTCTCGGTGGAAAGCCGGTTGCTCATTCGGTTTTTTTCCGTTGGCGGGGCGATCTGGTTCTTGTGGGCGGTCCTTTTCCATTGGCTAAGCCGGGACCGGGACCCGGGGGACCTGATCGCCCAAAAATGCAGGATTCTTTTGAAGGGGAGTATTTTGGAACTGCTCATCGCGGTCCCGACCCATATCGTGGCCCGTCATCGGGATTATTGCTGCGCGGGTTTCGAGACTTTCTTTGGACTGGCAATGGGTCTTTCGGCCATGTTGTTTTCCTTCGGCCCCGGCGTCTTCTTCCTTTTTGCGGACCGGTGGAAAAAATTACACCCGGAAACTCAGGTCAGGGAACCTTAGGAAGCTGTTCTCGTAAGTGGAGATATTCCTGGACGCCCGATAGGATCATCTTCACGTCCTCGTCGGTGATCTGCCGTATGACCTTGCCCGGAACCCCCAAGACCAACGAGCGGGGTGGGATCTTTTTTCCTTCCAAAACCACCGCGCCCGCGCCGATGATGCATTCATCCCCGATCTCGGCGCCGGTCAAAACGACCGATTGAATACCGATGAGGCAACGATTGCCTACGACGCAAGCGTGCACGCAAGCCTGGTGGCCCACTACGCAATCCTCCCCGATAACGGCGGGATAACCCGAGTCGGTGTGAAAGACGCTCCCGTCCTGGATGTTGGTGCGGGCACCCACCGTGATGGGAGCCATGTCACCCCGTAAGACCGCCGCGGGCCAAACACTGACATCATCCCCTAGAGTGACCTGGCCGATGACCGTGGCCGCCTCGTGGACACGGACGTTCTTCCCGATCTTCGGTTTATGGTTTTGATAGGACTGTATCATTCAGAGGTTTTCCAAAACTTCAGTGACATGGTTTTTCACGCTCACGGGTGACCATATCTTTTTGATCTTGCCATCCTTGCCAATGATCAAGGTAGTTCGCACGATGCCCATGAATTCCCGGCCCATGAATTTCTTTTTCTGCCAGACGCCATAATCCTTCAGCATCTTTTTTCCCTCGTCGGAAAGAAGGGGGAAGGGAAGTTTGTACTTTTCCTTGAAAGCTCCGTGTTTTTTGACCGGGTCGGCGCTGACGCCCAGCACCACCGCGCCTTTCTTTTTGACCGCGCCCCAGTTGTCCCGGAAATCGCAGGCCTCTTGAGTGCAGCCCGGGGTCATGTCCTTGGGATAGAAATAAAGAACGACGGTCTTTCCCTTCAGGTCCTTCAATGACACCTTTTCTCCCTGGTCATCGTCCAATGAAAAGTCGGGAGCTTTTTGGCCTTCCTTGAGCATGTTCCACCTCGTATTGGGATCAAGCGCGCCTATCATTCCCAAGGGATTGGCCAAAGGCAAGCGGTCTTGGAAAGAAGCCGAAGAACCCGAAAAGCCCTGAAATAGGGGTCATTTTCAGGTAAAAACTGTGTAAATATTGACAGGCTTGAGACAAGAATGACCTTATTTAGTGGGTAAGAGGTTAATCGATAATTCCTAAAAAATAACTAAAATCAACGTTTTAATAGGGTTTTTCTAGGATTTTACGTCGAATGTAACTTTAAAGAAGGTACAAAAGGTATAGTTATTCGAAGTCGGTAAGCGTATATTGAACACTCATCTACGGCAACGGAAAAGGAGCAAAATTATGAACTTCTACTTCTCTCTCTACCAACTTATCGAGACGGTCGAGCGCTTGGAACGCGATGTCCAACATTTGGCGGGCAGAGCCCTTCGTATCAGCCCCCGCGACGCCCGGGCCAATCGTGATCTTTTGGACCAATGTGATGTCAAGGTCCGTGAAGTAAAGGGCTTGCTCAATAACAAGACCCACATCAGCAAGATCACCCTTCGCAAGGCTGCCATCCTCTTCCAGATCTTGGAACTCTCCTACCGCCGGGTCGTGCAATTGGCGGGGGCCACGGCCACCGTTGGTCAGGACGACGAGGATTCGGTCAAGACCGTCTGGCAGTTTCTTTCCCAGGCGCAGAATCATTACCACACGCTGGTCAAGACCCTGTTCGACCTGACGGGCATTCCCGTCACCTTGACGCTCACTGCCGCCGACGCGACGCAAGCGAACGGTCTTTCCGCAATTCTTCAAAAAGAGAGCGCTTATCAACAGGAAACCCTCAAGCTCTTGGAGAAGGCCATCGAAGTGTTCGGCGAGGAACAGGAATTGGCCGATCAATTGGCGGGGATCCGCAAGGAGCTTTTGGAATCCAAAAAGCGCTTGAAGCATCTTTCCCCGGCCCATCCGGTGGAGAAGGTGGAGTTCACTCGGGCCGCCGCTGAGAAGACGCCGGCCGCCGCTCCCGCTGTGAAGAACTAAGGGACCGGTCCTTTTTAAAATGTGCCGTTCCGTCGTTAGCCAACTGAAAAAAGACGACCCACTTCGTGGGGCCGTCTTTTTTTATTCCAATCCCAGGTGGATGAATTGAGCCCCCGCCGTTACCGTCCCCCCGCCCTTTACACCAAAGCGCCATTCCTCCAAGGACTTTTGGATGGGATGCCCGAATCGGTGAAGGTTATCGACTCGCACTACCGGGTGGTCTATGCCAACGACACGTCCCTGCAAAACCTAAAAACGGACCTGAATGAGTTGCGCGGGCGCCAGTGTCACGAGGCTTTCTATGGGTTCAAGGAAAAATGTTTTTTCTGCGGCATGAAGCGGGTCTTTGAGGAAGGCCAATCCAAGGTTTCTTATTTCACCATGATAGTGAACGGCTCCAATCGTGATTTCGAGGTGAGCACTTTCCCCGTTCACCGCTCGGCGGGACGCGTTGACTACGCCGTGGAGATCGTGAAGGACATCACGCCCCTTTCCAAGGGAGCGGCCCTTCCGCAGAATGCGGGGAAGATCTCCAGCCGGGACAAGAGTTTCGGCCTGGTTTTCGAACAGATGGCCCAATGGGCCGAAGACGACCGCCCGGTCCTGCTTGAGGGAGAAAAGGGAACAGGGAAAAAATCCTTCGCGCGGGCATTGCATCAACGCAGCAACCGGTCCGAAGGACCTTTCCGGGTCTTCCATTGCGCCGACAATCCCAGTGGCGATTGTTGCGACGGTTTGTTCGGCGAAGGCGGGGCTTGGGAAAAAGCCGCGGGCGGGACCCTTTACCTGGACGGCATTTGCCGCCTGGGGGCCAGCAGCCAAAAATTATTGGCGGAAAAACTTTTGAAACTCGCCGAGCCCGGGAATCCACGGGTGGTGGCGGCCACCGCCGAAAAGATCAATGACCTACTCCAAAAAAACGTCGTGCAAGCCAACCTTTACAGCCGTTTCGCCTCGCGCGTTTTGCGCCTTCCCCCCTTGCGGGACCGCAAGCAAGACCTGCCCTTTTTGGCCCAACATTTCATCGAGACTTATAAAGTTTTGACCGGGTCTCCCGCGGAAAAACTGGGCCCCGAGGCCATGTGCCAGCTGATGACCTACCCTTGGCCCGCCAATATCCGCGAGCTGGAAACCCAGATCGAACGGGCCTGCCTAATGGCCCAGGGCCCCCAGATCGAGAAGTTGGAAGTGGCCGTTTGCGCACCGCCTCCCGCCGAAAAGCTGGACAACCTCTTGAACATCACCGAAAAGGCCTACTTGGTGGACGCCTTGACCAAAGCCCATGGGCGTTTGGGCGAAACCGCCGAGCAGGCGGGATTGAGCGTTAAAACCCTTCAGCGGAAGATGAAGAAATATAGTCTTCGGGCCGAGGATTTCCGGAAACTTCACGACAACCAGGCCTGACCCTCTTCGAGCCTCAAACTGATGCTCGTCCTTGACGGGTTTCTGCCTCCGTTTTAAACTGCCAGCCTTGCTGAACTTGTTCCATGCCGCTTCCAGCCTCAAGCCACTCTTAAAGGAGAATTTCCGTGTCCTATACCTATAAAGACGTGAAGGCGCCCAAGGGCGAAAAAATCTCGATCCTGAACGGGGTCCTGAAGGTTCCCGATAATCCCATCCTCCCCTTCATTGAGGGCGACGGCACAGGCCCGGATATCTGGCGCGCCTCCGTTCGCATCCTGGATGCGGCTGTGGAGAAGGCCTATAAAGGAAAAAAGAAAATTTCCTGGTTCGAGGTCTATGCGGGCCAGACCGCCTTCGATAAGTTCCAGAATTGGCTGCCGGACGACACCGTGGAGGCTTTCAAGGAATACCTGGTGGGTATCAAGGGTCCCCTGACCACCCCCGTCGGCGGCGGCATCCGGTCCCTCAACGTGGCCCTACGCCAAATGCTCGACCTTTATGTTTGCTTGCGGCCGGTCCGTTACTTCAAGGGCGTGCCTTCCCCCGTGAAGACCCCCGAGAAGGTGGACATGGTCATCTTCCGTGAGAACACCGAGGACATTTACGCCGGTATTGAGTGGGCGGCCGGGTCCCCTGAGGCCAAGAAGGTCATCGAGTTCCTCCAAAAGGAAATGGGCGTCAAAAAGATCCGTTTCCCCCAAACCTCCGGTATCGGCATCAAGCCGGTCTCCAGCGAAGGAACGGAGCGCCTGGTGCGCGCGGCCATCGAATATGCCATCAGCCACAAGCGTAAGAGCGTGACCTTTGTTCACAAGGGTAACATCATGAAATTCACCGAAGGCGCCTTCCGCGACTGGGGTTATGCCCTGGCTAAGAAGGAATACGGCGCGGTCGAGCTGGACGGAGGACCCTGGTGCAAGATCCCCGAGGGCAAACGGGGCGCGGGATTGGTCATCAAG
The DNA here is from genome assembly GCA_964560635.1 of uncultured bacterium. Taxonomy (GTDB): domain Bacteria; phylum Oederibacteriota; class Muellerivitia; order Muellerivitales; family Muellerivitaceae; genus CAZLND01. The sequence goes on from CAZLND010000023.1 coordinate 8,763, forward strand.
GATGCCATCGCCGACATCACCCTCCAACAGGTCTTGACCCGTCCAGACGAGTTCGACGTCATCGGGACCCTCAACCTTAATGGCGACTACCTTTCGGACGCCTTGGCGGCCCAGGTCGGTGGCATCGGTATCGCCCCGGGCGGTAACATCAACTACGTTTCGGGCCACGCTATCTTCGAAGCCACCCACGGCACGGCGCCCAAGTACGCCAATCAGGACAAGGTCAACCCCGGTTCGGTGGTTCTCTCGGGTGTCATGATGTTCGAGTATATGGGTTGGCAGGAAGCCGCCGACATGATCGTGAGTGCCATCGACAAGACGATCGGTCAGAAAGTCGTCACTTACGACTTCGCCCGTTTGATGCAGGGCGCGAAGGAAGTGAAGTGCTCCGAGTTCGCCACGGCGGTCATCGGGAACATGGCCTAAAATTTTTTCTTAAAATAATCTGGAATAGCCAAAAGGGCCCCGGACTAAATCCTGGGGCCCTTTTTATTTTTTCGGTGGAACTAATTGCCTAATTTGGTTCCGAACGGCCAGGGTCAGGGCAAAAAAGGTACTGTCATTGCGCTGATTCGATAACGAAGGGTCCCTTTAAGGATTAAGCTATTTCCTGGGGAGGGAACCATGTCCTTGAGCACCGGATGGATCGAAAAACGGCAACACGAGCGTAAGGAAGCGGCTTGGGAGGTGACTTACCAAGTCCTCGATCCTTCCGAGGTCGAGACGATATGCCGGCAACCCCACTTCCAGGACCTCATGGTCGCGAAGGAAAAGACCCTGGGTTTTCACGGCCTGACCCGCGATATTTCCCAGGGAGGGTTCAGCATCGTCGGCGACCAAAGCTTGAAGCAAGGCTCGGCCTTGATGGTTTATCTCCATCACTACCAATACAGGTCCTCCCTCGTGGCGGTCGCCAAAGTGGCCCACAGCAGTGAAAGGGCCCCCGAAGGCCCCTTCCAATACCGCTCGGGGCTCAAGATCCTGGCAGTGGACGTGGAATCACTGGATCGGATCATCCAAGACCTCTAAGGCGACTGTCAGTTCTTAACTGACAACCGGGAACCGCGAACGGTAAACTGCCCGCATGACCTTCCGTAAGAACGGCGTATTTCTCCTTCTCTTGGCTGACCTCTTTTTCGCGCTCATTCCCATCACGGTCCGGATGGCGACCCAGCTCGGCTATTCCCCCGCCCAAGTCACTTTTTTCAGGTTCACCTTCGCCGTCCTGGGGATCCTTGTCCTGGTCTTTCTCGGGGGGGCGAAACTCAAGATCGTGAATCTTCGAGCCCTTTTTTGGCGGGGTCTGTTCGGGGGACTGTCAGTCCTTTTCTATTTCCTGGCGCTCCACTTCACCACGGCGGCCAAAGGCACACTCCTCAATTACACTTACTCCATCTGGGCCAATGTTTTCGCGGTGCTGTTCCTCGGTCAAAAGCCACCGAAAGGATTCGGCTATTTGCTTCTTTTGGCCGGGGTGGGGGTTTGGCTGGTGCTGGGGGTCTCCTTCGAGACATTGAACTGGGGTGACTTCATTGGCGCGCTGGCCGGGGCCATGGCGGGAGCGGCAACCCTGGCCGTCAAGGAAGCCCGCAAGACGGATGATTCGCTCTCGGTCTTCGGCAGTTTCACCTTCTTCGGCCTCTTGATCTCCATCTTTTTACTGGGGGCGGGGTCCTTGGGTCCTTCGGCAGCCCCGCTTTTAGGTTGGAGTGCCATGACGAGTGAGGGATGGGTCATTCTTTTGGCCATGGGCGCGGTTTCCATGGCGGCCCAACTTCTTTTCACCGAGGGGTTCGGTTACGCCAGTCTGTCCACGGGCACGCTCTTGTCCCTGCTTGTCCCGGTGGGGGCGGCCCTCTTGGGTCACCTATTCTTGGGGGAAAGCCTCACACCCCATTTCCTTTTGGGCACCTGCCTGGTCCTGACCGCTTGTGGTTTCTTTGGCTGGCAGGGGGAGAAAGGAAAAAAGTCCTGAAAATGAGCAGTTTTAGGGTTTGGCCCAAAAACCGGTTCTTACTCCGGGCTTTCCTCTGATATCTTTATAGGGACGGTCATTCTTTTCCCTATGAGAGAAGCCATGAGCACCAAACCGGGTTGGATGGAAAAACGCCAACATGAGCGCGTCCTTACGAGTTTGAAGGTCGAATACCGTTTGGTCGAAGGTAGCGCTAAGAAAGTTCTCAAACACGAGAACTACAGCGATACGACCTTGGATCAGGTCGTGCAGATGTCCGCCAAATCAACCGTTCATCAAGCCGTTACCAAGGATATTTCCATGGGTGGCATGTCCCTGGTGGGGGAACAGGCTTTTCCCATGGGGGCCATCGTGGAAGTAGGCTTGCACCTACCCCATTACAAGACTCAGCTCAAGTTCGTGGCCGAGGTTGTGCGAAGCGATGCCTTCACCGAGATGCAACGAACTTACTACCGGTCAGGCCTCAAGATACTGGCCATCAACAAGGCGGACATCGACCATATCAGCCGCTACCTTCACATCAAAAAACTTCAAAACGAGCTCAAAGAAGACATCAAAAACCTGAAAAAGTAAGTCCAAAGCCCCATGCCCGAACCCCTAAAAAAGGGTAAACTGTGTGCCCTGTGATGGACTTTTCGGCTAATGAGGTTTTATGACGATCCAACAAGGCTGGATGGAACAGCGTAAGTTCGAGCGGGTGGCCGCCAGCTTGAAGATCTCCTACCGGCTCCTGGAAGAGGGCGAGCAGAACGGCATCCTTGACCTGCCCCGGTACAGCCAAACCACCGCCGAGCAGTTGCCCCATCTTTCCCAAAAATTCCATGTCTACCACGCCATCACCCGGGACATCTCCATGGGCGGTATGTCCATCTCCGGGGAGAAGCCTTTCACCGAGGGCGGGCATGTGGAGATCTACCTCCAGCTCCCCCAGTACAACGTCCAATTGACCCTTTTGTCGGTGGTGATGCGGGCGAGTTCCTTCTTCCAGACCGGCAAGACCATGTACAGCGCGGGTGTGAAGCTTTTGGCCCTCAACCGGGAGGATGTGGCCCGGCTTGAAAGATTCCTTTTGGCTGAAAAACTGCGGCAGGGTACCCAACGTTGAATTCTTTATGAACTCGCGGATAGTCTTGATGCCGTTGGAAGCGGAGAGAAAATAAAAAAAGGGTCGAGGGGTAACCCTGACCCTTTTTATTTTGAGGCAAGAGTGAGGCTTAGACCCAGGCCGCCAGGATGGCGCCCATGAGCAATAGAGCCACCAAATGATGGCCCACGTTGATGGCATAAAGCGTCCAGGAACGTCCTTCCCATAAAACCGTATTCAAGAGGGCGGTGGCGATGAACCCGAACCAGATCCACCCTCCCGTCATCAGACCCCCGGCCAATCCGGGATGATTAAAACCGGTTTGGCAGACCGGGATCAAATAGGCCATGACATAAGCGGTGATGAGCAGGGTGATGAAATTGCCCACCATGGATTTGGGCATCATCTTCATCATCTTTTCCTTTTCTTTCTTCGATAATTTATCGTGCCCCATTTCCTTGGCCCAGCGCTTCTGGAAAAGAAGGGGCGAATGCCAAGCCCATCCCAGGAAAAAACAAGCGACAGCGGATACGAATATCGCCAAATAATTGACGTGGATATCCATGAAATCTCCTTCGTTTTTGGTTTGGGTCAGAGAAGGACCCGGAGCTATTTTCGCCGGGCGTTCACTGGTTGCCAATCGGAATGAGGGGACAGGCGGGTAAAAGATCGGGAAAACGATGGATTAAAGGGAGGATTCAGCGTTTGGGGAATCGAAGGGGCTCTTGGACCAGTCTTTTTTCCAGGAGTTTGACCTCCCACTGGCCCGTCTTTTTGGAATCCACCCACTGGTAACCTTGTTTTTCGTAATAGGCGAACAGGCCATCGTTCTCGGCCATGCAATCCAATCTCAAATATTTGCGGGGATGTTTGGCCACGGCGGCTTCGGCCCAGGCCATGAGTTGTTTGCCCAAATGCTTTCCCGCCAATTTGCGCTGGACCGCCAAGGCATGGATATAACCGGCTTGTTGGTCCAGTCCCTTTTCTTCCCAGATGAAGGGGTCTTGCCATTGGAGGCAAAGGGTTGCCACGGGTTTTTTATCCAGGGCGGCCAGATGGATCTCGCCCTCGCTGAACCTTTTCTCGACGATGGAGGGGCCCTTCTCGCTCAGATATCCTTCCCATTGGTGAAGGCCTTTTTCCTTGATCCAGGCGGCACTTTCGCGCAGGAGCGCCAAGACCACCGGCAGGTCCGCGAGCGTGGCGCGCGTGAGGACCAGGGTGCCGGCTTGGGTCTGGACGAAAGAAGGAGGGGTGTTCATATCTGCCAGTCCCTCGAATGGAGGATTATTTAAGCGCCTTCATCGTGTCCTTGATGAGGTCGGCTGATTTTTTCACCATGGCCTTTTCCTCATCGTTCAAGGGGACCTCGATGATCTGTTCCAAACCTTTGCGGCTGAGCTTGGCGTAAACACCGAAGTACATGTCCTTCAAGCCGTACTCACCTTCCAGCCAGCAAGAGCAGGGAACCACCAGTTTGGAATCCTTGAGGATGGCTTCCACCATGGAGCCCGAAGCCGCGCCGGGGGCCAGCCAGGCCGAAACCCCGAGCAGGTTCACCAATTCGCCGCCGCCCTTGCGAGTGCGTTCGACGATGGCGTCGATCTGATCTTTTTTAAGGATGTTGGAAATGGGGATGCCCGCGATGTTGCAATAACCGACCAGGGGAACCATCTCATCGCCATGGCCACCGATGACGGCCGCCGTGACGTTCTGTACCGCCACGTCGGCGGCCAGGGCCAGGAAGGTGCGCATGCGGGCGGAGTCCAAGACGCCCGCTTGTCCGATGACGCGGTGCTTGGGAAGGCCCGAGGCCTTGTAGACCACCGAACACATGGTGTCCAGGGGGTTGGTGACGACGATGAGGATGACGTTGGGGGAAGCGGCGACGATCTTCTTGGTGACGTCGGACACGATGCCTTGGTTGATGGAGACCAGGTCTTCCCGGCTCATGCCGGGCTTGCGGGGCACGCCCGCGGTGATGACGCAAACGTCCGAGCCCGCCGTGGCGGCGTAGTCGGTGGTGCCCACCAAGCGGCTATTGAAACCCGAAATGGGCCCCACTTGAAGGATGTCCAGCGCTTTCCCACCCGGAAGATCCTTGGGGGGCATGGGGATATCCAAAAGGACGATGTCGCCCAGGTCCCTTTCGGCCATCCAGGCGGCGCAGGAAGCGCCGACGTTACCAGCTCCCACCACGGTGATCTTCGGACGTTGAGCGGACATAAAATCCTCCTTGGATTTATACGGGAATGTTCAAGGCTTCACGAGGAGGTTAGTCTACTGAAAGCCCTATTTGTTGTCTATGCGCCACGTTCCATATATAAAGGGGCCAGCAATAGCCAAAGCTTGACTTCCCCCAGGGGGTTGTTTAGTTTGAGTTTCGTCCTATCAAGGAGCGGTCATGTCGGAAGAAATGAAGATCAAAAAAGGTTTTACCCTTTGGTTCACGGGCCTGTCCGGCTCGGGTAAATCCACCATCTCCGAAAGGGTGGCCCTTCGCCTTCAGCGTAAGGGCGTTCCCGTGGAGATATTGGACGGGGACGTGGTACGGACCCATCTTTCCAAGGGCTTGGGCTTTACCCGCGAGGATAGGGACGAGAACATCAAGCGTGTCGGCTTCGTTTGCCAGCTCTTGACCCGCCATGGGGTCGTGGCCGTCGCCTCGGTCATTTCACCCTACCGGGAAGCCCGGGATTTCAACCGCCAGCAGATCAAGGATTTCATCGAGGTCTACACCCGCTGCCCGGTGGAGATCTGCGCCCAGAGGGACGTGAAGGGCCTTTATGAAAAGGCCGCCTCAGGAGAGATCAAAGGCTTCACCGGGGTGGACGACCCTTATGAGCCGCCCCAAAACCCCGAGGTGGTCTGCCGCACGGACACCGAATCGGTCGAGGAAAGCGTCAGCAAGGTGCTCGCCAAGCTCCAAGAGCTTGGGTATATTTCCGGCCTCGTTCATGAGGCCTAAGGCCGGACCCTCCCCCCGCTCGTTAAGTTCCTTCCTGCAAACCTATCCGAATCTCAGCGTTGCCGCGTTCTTGGCGGTCATCAGTCTCTCTTTGTTCGGAAGCTATTTGAATCCCTCCGGTCACTTCGTTCTTTCCCTGCCCTATGACCTCTCCACTCAATTTGTCTGGTGGCGGCAATTCGGTTTCGATGAATTAAGGAAAGGCCATTTGGCCCTTTGGAATCCCCACCTTTTTGGCGGGGCCCCTTTCTTCGGCGGTTTCCAGTCCGCCCTGCTTTATCCCTTGAACTGGTCTTTCCTGTTCCTGCCGATCGGTTTCGCCTTGAACCTCAGCATGGTCCTTCATTTCTTTCTGGCGGGTTGGTTCACCTACCTTTGGGTCCGAAGCCGGGGCAACCAGCCCGGGTCGGCGCTTTTGGCCGGGCTCCTTTATATGTTCAGCGGCGCTTTTTATATCCGCATCCTGGAAGGACATCTTTCCAACCTTTGCGCCATGGTTTGGATACCGCTCCTTTTTTGGGCGGTGGACGGGTGGAAGCGGGAGGGTCGGGTTCGTTGGATCGGCTGGGGAGCCCTGGTGTTGGCCCTCCAATTTTTTTCCGGTCATATCCAATATTCCTATTACACACTTTTAGGAATTGGCTTTTACTCGGCCGCGAGCCTTTATAAAAAATCAAAAAAGCTCCGGTTCCTTTCCGGGGTGGGCGCGATGGTGATCTTCGGGTCCCTACTGGCCGCCGTCCAACTTTTGACCGGGTGGGACGCGGTGCGGGAAAGCGTCCGCTCCAGCGGCTTGAGCATGCATGTGCTGGACATGTTGGACCTGACCCCAGAGAGGCTTTGCACCCTGCTGATGCCCTCTTTTTACGGCGGCTGGCGGGACTATTGGGGTGGTGGGCTTTATTACGAGGGGAATCTATTCATCACCCTGACGGGTTTCGTCCTAGTCTTGTTCGCTTGGAAAGCTTCCCGCGACCCTGACCGGAAGGCTTTCGCGGGTCTGGCCCTCTTGATCGCCGTGCTCATGGTCGGGAAGCGCACGCCCTTGTTCGCTCTTTTCTGCGACACCATCCCGCTCTTCGATCGCTTTCGCGGCGTCAGCAAGCTCAACATCCTCTTCGCCTTGTGTTTAGCGCTGTTGGCGGCCATGGCTTATGAGGAAGTTTTGAAGAACCCTGGGATCCTTCGCCGCCTGATGAAACCCCTCTTGGGTGGTGGGGTTGTTTTTTTGGGACTTTCCCTATCCTGCTTCCTGGCCCTTCAAACGGGACATACCCGGGTCTTCCACCAATTCGCCGATCGAGCCGATTCCATAACCTGGAACCTGTTGGAAGCGGGATCTTGGTCAGTGGGTTTGGCGCTCCTTTGCCGATGGACCTTGAAGTGGCCCGCGCTGAAGTGGGGTTTCCTCCTTTTAGTTTTGGGTGAATGTCTTTGGTTCGGCGTGAACAACAGGGCGAGTTTTGACCTGGATGCGCTCCGTCATAAAGTCGCCCTCATCCAAGAGACCTATGACCGGGATCCGGGCGATTACCGGATCTGGGTGGATTCGGCCAATTACACCTTGGGGGCCCCTTCAGGCCGGGATATCTGGGGGGAAGACCCGATGATCCCCCTGCGTTATGGCCGTTTCGCCATCCAGTCCCAAGCTTATGATTTTGATAAGGACATGTTGGATAGGTCCTTTTTCAAACATA
>CAZLND010000024.1:0-16264 GCA_964560635.1 uncultured bacterium
TTTTCACCGAGTAACTTGTCTTGAATGAAATGGGTAAATGAAAGCATGAAACGAATCCTTCTCTTTGCCGTTCTCTTGACCCTCCTGACCCCCTTGGCGGGGAAGGCCCTGGCTCAGGGCAAACTTCCTTCCGCCAGTGAAGATACGGTGAAGGTCGAGATTTTCCCTTCCCTAGACCCGATCCCTGCCAAAGATGTTTTTAAGGTGGCGGTCCGCATTCAGATCCAAAAGGGCTGGCATATCAACGCCCACGAAGGACTTCCTGAAGGCTTTATCCCACTGGACCTGTCCCTGGGACAGGGCGCGTCTTTTGAGTTGGCTGGACCGATCGAATATCCGCTTGGGGTCCAAAAGGCTTTAGGCGGTGTCGCCCAAGCCTTTCCTGTTCATGAGAACGAAGTTCGGGTCATCGTGTCATTGAAGCTTAAGGGAACACCCAAAGGTGTTACGGTTAGGTTGCCCCTTCAACTGCGTCTACAGGCCTGCAACGATAAGGTTTGTTTGAGGCCTTCCAGTCTGTCTTTATCGACCGAGGTTCGTTTAGGGACCTCAGGCCAGCCATCCAAACCCATCAATGCTGAAATGTTCAACGCGCCACCGGAAGTGGGCGGGGGCTCGGCATCCGAAAATATCATCTCCCGTTACCTGGACAAGTACGGCATCCTGCTGACCTTCGCGCTTATCTTCTTGGGCGGGCTGGCCCTCAATCTGACCCCGTGCGTTTATCCCATGATCCCGCTGACCATTTCTTACTTCGGGAACCAACGGGCCGAAAAGCCTGCGGTCATCCTGGCCCGCGCCGCGGCTTATGTGGTGGGCATCTCGGTGACCTATTCGTCGCTGGGGGTTACGGCGGCATTGACCGGAAAAATATTGGGGTCCAGCCTGCAATCTCCATGGGTACTCGCGGGCATCTCCCTCGTGCTGGTGGGTCTTTCTCTTTCTATGTTCGGTCTCTATGAGATACAGGCTCCGGCTTGGCTCTTGAACAAAGTGGCGGCGGGGAATACCCAAGGCTGGCTGGGGGCAATGGGGATGGGACTGGTTTTCGGCATCGTGGCGGCGCCATGCGTGGACCCTTTCTCCATCGGTCTGCTCACCTTCGTGGCGGCCAAGGCCAACCCTTACTTAGGCTTCATCATGTTCTTCACGCTGTCCTTGGGACTGGGCTTCCCCTATCTGTGGCTAGGCTTTTTCTCCAACGAGATCCAGCGGCTTCCCAAGTCCGGTATGTGGATGGTCTGGGTTAAAAAAATATTTGGATTGATCCTCTTCGGTATGCCACTTTATTTCCTGAACCCTCTTCTTCCCAAAGGCTTCGACCATTATGCCGTTTCCATCTATTTGGTGGCCTGTGGGGTGCTATTGGGTTGGATATTCTCGGGAGCTGGGGTCTCGTCGGGGTTCAAAAAATTCCAGCATGTCTTTGGGATAGTCCTCGTCCTGATGGGGCTTTCGGTCTATAAGCTTTGGCCCCAGCCGTTTGAATTACCCTTTCAACCTTATGATTCAAAACTTCTCCAGCAAGCTAAACAGGACGGGGAGCCTGTTTTTATTGATTTCACAGCCAGCTGGTGTTTGCCTTGCAAAGAGTTGGAAATAAAAACTTTTTCCTCGTTCCAAGTATTTAGTGGATTTAAGGGGTGGATGCTTTTGAAGGCCGATTTGAGTCAATATTCTTCTGGCCCTGTTGAAGAACTCAAAAAAACTTATGGGATAATGGGAGTCCCCACATTGGTAATTATTGGCCCAGACGGTGTGGAAAGAAAAGAATTAAGAACTATTGGTTTTATATCAAGCGATGAATTGCGGGAGAAAATAGATCAAGTCCATTTTCCTCGTGATTAGGAGCGCTTTCCGCTTTTGGCCGGCGCCCTCTTTCCGTACATCCAAAGGACCATGCTCAATAAAAGGATGAAGGCCTGCGCCAGTAGGGTTTCCTGTGTGGGATAGACGCCCAGCCAATCGAAGTGAAGGTTCAAGGGCGAGAGGGAAATGGGAAGGAAGTCCACCTCTTGGAAAGAATGGATGGCCTTGCCCGTCAGGATAACGGCCAGGGTCACCATGATCATCGAGGAAACGGTGAAAAGCTTCTTGATGGGGATCTTGGTGCTGAAGGTCAAAAGCAACCAACCCAATAACAGGACCAAAAGAAAAGCCCCCACGACCCCTAAGCCCAGGGCGGTCTTGGTTTCAGATCCGCCTTCCAGCCAGATGGCCCTCAAGAAAAGCACTGTTTCAATGGCCTCGCGGAAGGCTGCGAGGAAGGAAATGAAAGCCAGTTGGATGAGGTTCTTTTCTTCTAAGGCTGACTTGACCTGTATCTCGATAAAGGCCTTCCAGCGGTGGATCTCGGTGCGGCTATGGAGCCAGAAGCCTATATAGAGAAGAATGACCACCGTGATGACACCGGTCACGCCTTCCATCAATTCTCGGCCCAGACCGCTGACGTTCATGATCCATCCGGAGAAGACCCAAGCTACCAATCCTAACGCCACGGCCGCTAGCCATCCGCCGTGCACCCAGCGAGTGGCTTTTTTAGCGCCTGAAGCCCGGATGACCCCCAGTAAAGCCACGATCAAAAGAACGGCCTCGAAGCCCTCCCGAAGCAAGACGCCCGAAGTGAGCATGAAGGTGACCCAGGGAGAGGAAGTTTTTTGGCCAAGCGATTGGGAAGCGCTGGTCAAGGCCGCCAAGGCCTTGTCTGTCGCCAGTTTCACGTCACTTACTGGTTTGCGGTTGTTCATGGCCGCACGCACGAGCCCCATTAATTCCTCCAGGTCGGTCACGGACCGGGGGTCGTTGGCCTTGAGGCGGGGCTCGACCGGCTCCACTCCTTCTACATAAGCGGTCAGGGCTTTCTTGGAGGCGGTCTCGAAATGTCCCGCCTGGTAATCGGCCAGGGCGTCTTGAAGGTTGAAACGAGCTTGGTCAAGGGAAGCTTGGGCGGAATCGACGGCGCTATGGAGCCGCAGGGAAGCCAGTTGGGCGGTCTTGTCGGCGTCACCGCCCGCGAGCTTTTGGGACAAGGTGGCATCGGACTGGGTGGCCAGGGCGGTCAAGAGCTGGTCGGTGGAAAGTTTCATGGCGTCCTCGGACCGTTCAAAGGACCAAGAGGTATCGGGACCGGTTTTTTGGTAACGCAGGGAGATGACATAGAAGGCGAGGTTCCAAGTGTCCTGGTCGGAGAAATTTGGGAAAGCCGCCATGGGCGTATTGGGGACGCCGAGCCGGACGGTGTTGAAGACTTGGAAGGGGGTCATGGCCTTCATCTTCGCCAGATCCTGGAAATTCATGGGCTTGGTGGCGAGCTGGGCGGCGGAGGGGCCGTCGCCCCGGCCTTCCATGCCATGACATTGCATGCAGGTGAGATGGAACTGGTTCCCGCCTTGAACCAGGTTGGGCCATTGGGAAGGAGCCACGGGCAGTTTGGCCAGTTCGATGACCTTGGCTTGGGTCTTGCGCGCGGCGGCGGCCACCACGACCGGGTCGGCTTTCTGATGGATAAGTTCGTTCAGGTTTTGGACGAGGGCTTGGACATCAGGGGAAGCCTTCACTTCAGGCAGGGACTGGCTGAGCTCCACAGCGGTCTTCACGAACTCCAACTGTTCTTTATATTCAGAAAGGCTCAGCACCTTTCCTTTTTGCACCGCGCCGCCGTAATCCACCGCCAAATAATCCAAGAGGTGTACCAGCAGCCGGGGGGAGTGGCTTTCGTCATGATTCTCGGCCGCCACCGCGGAGGATGGGTGATGGAGAAGGGGCCATCCGGCACAAAGGAGGCCGAGCAGCAAAAAGAGGAATAGGAACTTTTGTCTCACGGATCGTCCTTTGAAAAGATACAACCATGATATTGAAAATCATTATCAAAAACAACTTTAACAAATCCATTCCAAGCCCACCTAGGGGTGGAGCGGTGAATTATAGGAAAAAGGCTTGGGGCCGAAAGATGATCTGCATCATAGAGCTGGGGTCGGGTTATTCCCCGAGCTTGCGAAGGGTCTCGAAAGAATAAAGGCCCGTGCCGTGACCGTCGGACCACTGGAAGTGCAGGGCGTAACGGCCTACCGGGGCTACCCCCACGATGCGAACTTCCGGGTCGATGGAATCCACGCTGATCATCCGCGCGCCGGTGTCCTCGTTCACGCATTGAGCGCAGGGGCACATGCTCCTGAGGTACCGGTTGGGATAGCGCATGGTCTTGTCGTCGTCCCAGTTGATGACGGTGACGTGCGGGTCCTTGGTGTCCACTTCCTTGGGGCGGCTGGTGACCTTGGAGGTGGCGTTGTTGATGATGGAAAGCTGGGCGGCCATTTGCTTGGCCATGAGGTCGTAGGCTTTTCCCGAAAGCGAATCAGGATGGGCCGCCACGGTGGGCACGCCGTAATCGCCGTCGGCGGCCACGATGGGTTCCAAGGGAACCTCGCCCAAGAAGGGGACCATGAGGTCGATGGACATCTGTTTCCCGCCGCCTTTTTTGAAAATGTTGGTCACCTGGTGGCAATGGTCGCAGATGAAGCCGCTCATGTTCTCCACGATGCCGATGATGGGCACCTGGACCGTTTGGAACATTCGAAGGCCTTTCTGAGTGATGGTGCGGGCTACGTCCTGGGGCGTGGTGACGATGATGGCGCCGGCCAGAGGCACGGATTGGGTCAAAGTGAGTTGGATATCGCCGGTGCCCGGGGGAAGGTCGATCAAGAGGTAATCCAAGGAACCCCATTCGACACCCGCGAGGAACTGTTGGACCAGTTTGCTGGCCATGGGACCGCGCCAGATGAGGGCGGTGTCCGACTCCTGTTGGAGCATGCCGACGGACATGAACTTGATGCCGTGCTTCTCGAAGGGGATCATTTTCTTGGTAAGGGGGTCGGTCTCGGGCTGTTGGCCGAGGACGCCCAGCATGCGGGGGATGGAAGGGCCGTAAACGTCCGCGTCCATGAGCCCCACGGAGGCGCCGGTCTTTGCCAAGGCCAGGGCCAGGTTGGTGGAGACGGTGCTTTTGCCCACGCCGCCCTTGCCCGAGGCTACCGCGATGAGGTTCTTGACCGTGGGCATGTTGAGGTTCTTGATGCCCGTCGGGGCTTGGCGCACGTTGGAGGTCATCTTCACTTCCACGCTGGTCACGCCCGCAAGCTTCGCGACCTCATCATTGGCTTGGTTCTTGAACTGGTCCTTGACCGGGCAGGCGGGGGTGGTCATCTCGATATCGAAGCTCACCTTGCCGCCCTCGATGGACATGTTCTTGATGAAGCCCAGGGACACGATGTCCTGGTGCAGGTCGGGGTCTTGGATCTTCTTGAGGACGTTCAAGACGTCCTGTTCGGTGACGGCCATTGAGTGCGGCTCCTTAAAGGGATGGGCATTAAAATGAATTTCGGCACAAAAAATTGCAAGGCAAGTTTTAACTATTTCTTCATCCGCCGTTCTTTTAAAGGGTCCAGCGGGGGCGCTATTGTACCGACTTTCAATTGGAAAAAAGACAAAGAAAACGGTTCCGTTCCTTCAAAGAAGGTCGGCAAGTACTAACGGTTTTTGCCCCGGAAAAGTTCTATTTTTGAATAAAAATTAGGGTAAAATGCCCTCGAGTACGCACTTCTTCATCCACTTGGGTTTTGGAAAGGCTCTCTTTAATGAAAGCCGTCATCATGGCCGGCGGGTTCGGAACCCGCATGCGACCCCTCACCATCAATCTTCCCAAACCCATGATCCCCATGGTCAATCGTCCCATCTTGGAACTCATCGTCGATCTGCTCAAAAAACATAAACTCACCGACCTTCTCGGGGTCGTCTATTTCCAACCCGAGGTCATCACTGAATATTTCCACGACGGCTCGGCCTTCGGCGTCCAGATGCAGTACAAGGCCGCCGAGAGCGACCTGGGGACGGCCGGTTCGGTCAAGAACTGCCAGGCCATGATCGGTAAAGAAAGGTTCGTCGTCATCTCGGGCGACGTGCTGACCGATTTCGACCTGACCGCCGCCATCCAGTTCCACGAAAAGAACAAAGCCAAGGCCACCATGATCCTCACCCGGGTGGAGAACCCGCTGGCCTTCGGCGTGGTCATCACCGATAAACAAGGCAAGATCGAAAGGTTCCTCGAGAAGCCGACTTGGGGCGAGGTTTTCTCTGACACGGTCAACACGGGCATCTACATCTTGGAACCCGAGGTCCTCGACCTTATCCCCGAAAAAACCGAGTTCGATTTCTCAAAGAACCTTTTCCCCTTGATGCTCAAGGAAGGGATGCCGCTTTATGGTTATATCGCCCAGGGTTATTGGGCCGACATCGGGAATTTGGACCAATACCGTTTAGCGCATCAGGATGTTTTTGCCGGTAAGGTGGAAGTGAATATCCCTGGTTCGCGGCAGAACAAGATGGGGAAGGAGATCTGGGCGGGCGAGAAGACCCACATCGACCCTACCGCGACCCTGTCGGGCACGGTGGTCTTGGGTGCCCATTGCAATGTCGGCAAGCACGCCAAGATCGTGAACTCCGTATTGGGTGACGGCTGCCAAGTGGAAGAAGGGGCCGAACTCACCAACGCCATCCTTTGGCGCAACGTTTCCATCGGGGCCGGAGCCAAGGTGCGGGAATGCGTCATCTCCTCGGGCACGGACATCCATGAGAAAGCCAGCGTCTTCGAGGGCGCCATCATCTCGGACAACTGCACCATCGGTCAGGAAGCGGTCATCAAGGCTGGCGTCAAAGTCTGGCCCAACAAGGTGGTGGAGGACGGGGCCCAGCTTTCCACTTCGCTCATCTGGGGCGACAAGTGGGCCCGGTCCATTTTCGGACAGCACGGTGTTACCGGCATGGCCGGCATCGACATCACCCCCGAATTCGCCGCCAAACTCGGCGCCGCTTACGGCGCGTCGCTGCCCAAGGGCTCGACCATCCTCACCGCGCGCGACATCCATAAGACCAGCCGCATGATCAACCGGGCGGTCATCTCGGGCATCCTGTCCTCTGGCGTTAACGTGCACGACCTGCAGGAAATGCCCATCTCGGTGGCGCGTTACGCCGTTCCCAAGCTGACGGACGCGGGCGGCCTTCATACCCGCAAAAGCCCCTTCGACCCGCAGTTCATCGACATCAAATTCTTCGACGGGCGAGGCCTGGCCCTTTCTTCCGGTAAGGAGAAAGGCATCGAGAACCTTTTTTATCGGGAAGATTTCCGCCGCGGCACCATGGAAGAGACCGGCGAATTGTCCTTTCCCCACCGCATGCTCGAGTTCTATCACGAGGGGTTCCTGGAATCGCTCAATCTCAAGAGCATCGTGGACTACAAACCCAAGGTCGTCATCGATTACGCTTTCTCGGCGGCGGCGCCGATCTTCCCTTGGCTTCTGGGCAAGATGGGTTGCGAGGTTGTGGCCCTGAACGCTTATATGGATGAGACCAAGCTCACCAAGACCCAGGACGAATTCCAAGCCGCTTTGAAGCAACTTCAAGACATTGTGCCAACCCTGCGGGCCAACTTCGGGGTGCTTTTTGACGCGGGCGCGGAAAAGGTCTTTGTTGTCGATGAAAAGGGTCATTTGTTGGCGGGAACTGAAATGCTCGCTTTGTTCTCCCTCTATGCTTACCACCAAAAGAAGGGCGCCAAGGTCGTCGTGCCCGTCAACAGTTCCCAAGTGTTGGAAGAGTTGGCCAAGACCAACGGCGGTACGGTCGGCCGGACCCGCATCAACTACTATTCCTTGATGGAAGCGGCCACCCAGAAGGATGTGGCTTTCGTGGGCGAATCGGACGGCGGATTCATCTTCCCCGCCTTCGCTCCCTTCATGGACGCCATGATGTCCACAGCCAAGCTGATGGAATTCATCGCGTTGGAAGGAAAGCCCGTCTCCCATTACCTGGAACAGATCCCCAAGAAACACCAAGCCAGCCAGAAGGTGCCTTGTTCCTGGGAAATGAAGGGAACCATCATGCGCCACCTCATTGAGGACACGGCCAACGAGAAAAGGGAACTCATCGACGGCGTGAAGATCACGCAGAACGGTTCGGCTATCATGATATTGCCCGATGCCGACATGGCCATCTTCCACGTTACCGCCGAGGCCGAGAACGAGAAAAAGGCCAAGGACCTGGTCGCTTCTTATGTGGAGAAGATCAAGAAGTGGCAGGGATAAATGGGCAAGAAGCCCCGTCGGCTGAAGGTCGATGAATTTTCGAACGTCACGGAATTAGAAGTCGGTTTCAGGAACCTCCCCAAAGATAAGTATGAACCTTTCATTCGAGTTCTGGCCGGGATCGTCTTTCTCTTATCTGTCTTTCCAATCATTTATGTTATTTTTTATGGGAGATGGTCCGATTTTTGGACAGCTTTTTTCATTAGTGTTTTAGTTGGGATGCCGGCGGTTTTATTCGCTTTGCGCGGCAATTCGGCTTTTGGTTTCGGCAATGTTTATGGGCGAACCGTGTCACCATTATGGATTTGGTTAGCAATTTTTTTTACGTTAGCGTTTTTTTGTGGCCCGGTTTTTTTGTATATCTTTAAACGATAGTTTGGTTAATGGGCTCATTAACTTCGGGAAGATGATTTAAAACATTGCGGCTGTTCGAAATTTTCCGTAAACTCTCCGAGTTTTCTCCTCAATTTCACTAAAAGGTATTTAAAACTTGGCAAAGATCACGTTCGGAACCTCTGGCTGGCGGGCTATCGTCGCGGAAGACTTCACTTTCGCCAACGTCAAGATCGCCACCGCGGCCATCGCCCAGCATCTCCAGCAAAGCGGGGAAGCCTCCAAGGGCGTGGTGGTTGCGGGTGACTATCGTTTCCTTTCTGAGGAATTCCAAAAAGCCACGGTGCAAGTCCTGGCGGGCCATGGCATCACTTCCTATATGTGCCCCACGGGCACCCCAACTCCTACTGTTTCTTACGAGCTCATTCGTCGCGGCGCGGCGGGTGCCATCAATTTCACGGCCAGCCATAACCCTTACCAATACCAAGGTTTGAAGTTCAACGGTTCGGACGGCGGACCGGCCCCGGTCAAGGTCACCATGGCCTTGGAAGCGCTGGCGGAAACCATTTCCGTAAAGGGGATCGCTGTTCCTGAAATGCCTTTCGATAAGGCCGTCGAGAAGGGTTTGGCGGTTTCCATCGACCCCAAGGAAGCCTATTTCAAACGTATATGGGAATTCGTCAACTTCGACGCCCTCAAGAAGGCACGGCTAAAGGTAGTGGTGGACTTGATGTACGGGAACGGCCAAGGTTATTTGGACACCCTGCTCCAAGAGGCGGGCGTGAACGTGAAAGTCTTGCACGGCAACCGGGACCCCTTTTTCGGCGGGCACCATCCGGAACCCGGCGCGGAGGAACTCAAAGAAGCTTCCCAATTGGTGAAAAGCCTTCCCGCCCATTTGGGCCTGGCCAATGACGGGGACGCGGACCGGTTCGGCATCATCGACGCGGACGGTACTTATATCACCCCTAACGAAGTGCTGGCGATCCTCTTTGACCATCTTTTGAATACCCGGGACTGGAAGGGATGCGTGGTCCGCACCGTCGCCACGACCCACCTCATCGACGCCATTGCCAAGGCCCACAATGTTCCCTTGCGGGAAACCCCGGTGGGTTTCAAGTACATCGCCGAGATCATGGCCCAAGAGCCCATCATCATCGGCGGGGAAGAATCGGGAGGCTTGACCGTGCACGGACACGTGCCGGAAAAAGACGGCGTTCTCGCCTGCCTGCTCATGGCCGAAGTGGTGGCCTCGGAGGGCAAGACCTTGTCCGCGGTCTTGAAGCGCCTTTACCAACAATATGGAGCCTTCTATTCGGACCGCCTCAATTTGAAACTGCGGGACGGGCTCAAGGAAGTCATGACGGCCAAACTCAAGGACAATCCCCCCACCGAGATCGCCGGGCAGAAGGTGACCGATATCGTCCGCAAGGACGGCACCAAGTTCATCTTGGCCAACGGCGAATGGTTGATGGTACGTTTTTCGGGTACCGAACCCTTGATGCGTTGTTATATGGAAGCCCGCTCGATCGATGGTCTGGAGAAACTCCGTGCCGCGGGACGAGAACTGACCAACGTCTGACGGCAGTTAACCAACCCCTTGAAAGTCCTCAAGGGGAACGACACAAAGCCACCAAGTAAGGCAAAAAAAGAAGGCAGGGGTTTAAAGTCCTCCTTCGAGTGTTGATTTTTGCTGTTCTTGGTGCCCTTGGTGCCTTGGTGGTTCATGCCTTTCCGTCTGCCATTCCCCGAACTTTTGCGATAAACTTATCCCGAGTTTTAATTCTCCCCGCCGCCCAGGAGCCATTCCATGGCCAATCCGCTTGCCCACGCACTGCAGATCGTGCAAACCAAGGTGAAACGTATTCTCCCAATGGCCCTCTTCTGGCTTGTCCTCAGCATTGGGGCGGGGGCCGTCGCCTCCCAATTTTTCGAGAACGACCTCGTCATTCAGGGCATCGGTCTGGGCGCGGGGTTCCTCCTTCTTTTTTGGTGGGCGGTCCTGACTTGGCGCATCAAGAACCGGCTCCTTTTGGACCTGCAGGACCTTTTTAGCCAACACAAGTTGATCCCTTATAACTTCATAAAATTCAAAGGCGTCCTTCCTTGGGATTACTCCGCCAAACAGGATAAATTGCTCAAGACCGTCGCCAACCAATACCGCTCGCTTACCGAAAAGGCCGAGGTCTCCAGCCAAACCCTGACCAAATACGTGGGTTCGGGCGTCAGCGACCGGGCGGCCAAGGGCGCTATGCAATCCGAACTTGGCGGGGAACTTCGCAAGGTCTACGTCCTTTTCTCCGATCTGCGCGGGTTCACTCATATGACCGAGCAGATCAAGCCCGAGGAAACGGTTGAGATCCTCAATAAGATGTTCACAGCCATGGAAGAGGTCATCACCCAGAATGGCGGGGACATCAACAAATATATCGGGGACGCCATCATGGCCTTTTTCCGCAGGCCTTACGGCAACGAGGGCGAAGCGGCCAAGATGGTCCTCAGGACCGCCATGCGCATGCAGGACCGATTCGAGATCATCAACCAAACCTTCAAAGTGGCCTATAGCCAGCCCCTGAGCATCGGGCTGGGGGTCGGAGTGACGGCGGGGGAAGCCATCATGGGCAATCTGGGCTCGGTAAACCGGATGGAATTCACGCTCATCGGCGACACGGTCAATATGGCCTCGCGCCTCTGCGGCGTGGCCAAACACGGGCAGGTCCTGGTCAACGAGGAAATGTACAACGCGGCCAAGGATCACTTCGAAATGAGCCCCCTTCCCCCCATGCAGATCAAGGGAAAGTCCGAGATGCAAACGCCTTACCTCGTCCAGGGTGAACGGCTCGCTAGAAGCGTCTAAAAGAAATCCAAAATCTTGAGTTGTCATTCTGAGGCGACTTTTGCCGAAGAATCCATGTTTTACCACAAAAACAAAGATCCGGAGTTTATCCCGAGTGAAGCGAGGGACCTCGGTTTTTCTTTATCGCTCAGGATGACATTTTGGACGTGAAGTTATAGTGTGAGGGAAGGTAGCTCTGAACTCATTTTGGACTAGGCCATGAAACGCAAGAAAACCCAAAAACGAAACTCAAAAGTTTCCACGCCGAAGACCGGTTCGGCTTATCGGCATTTCGGCCTAAAGACCGACCCCTTCACCACCCTGTCCCTTCAAAAACATAACTTGGATTATTTCGTGGGCAGGGAAGCCCTCATCGACCGGCTCTCCTCGGCCATGATCTCTGTCTCCAATGTCGGGTTGGCCGGGGAACCGGGCGTGGGCAAAAGCAGTCTTCTCCAACTTTTGAGGGACCAAGTACCCGGTGAGTTCTATTCGGTGAGCATCGGGGTGCCTTTGGACAATGCCTCTTATTTCCTGTCCGAACTGCTCCGGGAAATGCTGGTCGTTATTCCCAAGGTGCCTGGCCTCAACTTGAAAGAGATCAGCCGCCGCCTGGAGACCGAGAGCCTCAGTAAGAACGTGGTTTTTTCTCTCATCCGCTCCATTGTCTCCCGCCTCAAAAAACCCCTTCTGGTCTTTGTGGATGACCTGGAAAAAATAAAGGGAGACCGCATCCAACATTTGACCCGCTCCGAGAGGACGCTCCAGTTGTTGGAGGAACTCAAGTCCCTTCTGGAATTGCCCCGCGTGGGATTTTTGATGGCGCTCCAAGAAGAGTTCTACTCAAAGGTCAGCCAAGTGGTGAAGGAAGGGGCCGAACCCACCGTTCTGGGGCTCTTCAAACACATGGTGTTGGTCGAGAAGTTCAGCCAAGCTGAACTCCAAGAGATACTGGCCCTGCGCCTGTCCCGAGCTGGGTTCAAGAAAGCTACCGGCGAGTTCCTGGAGCCTGAAGCCCTCACTCTGGCCCTTTCCATGGCCGGGGGGAATGCCCGGCGGTTCCTTTACCTTCTGTCCGAGGGCATGTACCGCGCTTACCGCCGAAAGGGAAGCCGGGTCGAGTTCCAGGACCTGTTCGAGGCGGTGAACGAGCATTTGAAATTGGACTTGGTCTGCAAGAAGCTCCTTTATTTCCTCTCTAAGTCGGGCCGCGCGGTGGCTTCCAACTCCGATCTGCAGGCTTTCATGGGTCTGGACGTCATCTCCATCGGCCGGCGCTTGGAAGTCCTTTCCAAAAATCGCTTGGCTGAGATCGTCGACGTGGCAGATGGCGCCAAGGTCTATGCCCTTCCGGGCTCTCGTGTCGCGGTAGAAGCGTCCAGCTCGAAGCCCCAGGTCAAGATGACCCAATCAGCCATGGGGGAGAAGATCTACAACCTTTTGGGCGGCGAAAAAGAAGAGGATAACTAACCGGATGAAGCCATTCGTCGTCTTGGTCACTACGCCCGATCGCCGAACGAGCGAGAAAATTTCCAAGGGCCTGGTCCATGGGAAACTGGCCGCTTGCGTGAACATCCTGCCGGGTTTGAGGAGCCGGTACCGCTGGAAGGGGAAGGTCGAGACGGCCCGAGAGGAACTGCTCCTCATCAAGACCAACCAACCTAAACTCTCCCGGCTGATCCAATGGGTCCGAAAAAACCACCCTTATACTGTGTGTGAGGTGGTGGCGCTGCCCATTGCCAAGGGAAGCAAGCCTTATCTAGACTGGATTGATGAAAGTCTGAAATGAAATTGTGAATTTTTAATTATGAATTGATGTCGCTTTTTTTGGATCCTTGATCCCAAAAAGATCCAATAATTCAAAACTAAGAATTAAGAATTCAAAATTTGGAGTTTGGATGCCTTCCATTGAAACCTACTCGGATATCCTCAAGACCCTCCTACGCACCCGGACTTTGTGCCTGGGGTTGATGAGCCTATTGCTTTGGTGGGCCGAGGATATCGCCACCGCGGCGGCCATCAAAGTGGGATGGGAGATACTGATCCTGGGGCTCGTCCTCGGTTTGGTTTTCGCCGTGCTGGGCAGGATCAAACGGGTCATTCCCGTCCTGCTGCCCGTCGTCCTTCTCATCGACAGCTGCCTAGTTGCCTTGTGGACCTCGGTTTCCGGGGGCCCCGTCAGTTTTTACATGCCCTTCTTCCTGCTCATCCTGGTGAGCGCCCTCCTAATCCTGCCGCCCCGAACGGCCATACTGGTGGTGACCGGCATCATCGCTATCTTTTGGGGTTCCCTTTACTGGGACTATCACGCTCATATCCCCTCGGCTTACGAGGCGGGCAAGATCAATCCCATGGCCGCCATCATCGAGAGCGCCACGCCTGCGGTCCGAACGGAGATCTATGTCCAGCAAACCTTGAGATGGTCTTTTTTCTTCGCCCTTATGATCGCCACATGCGCCTTGTTGATGCGGCGGGTCTGGATGAGGGAAGACCGTCTTCGCGTCCGGGAAAAAGCCCTGGAGCAAAAAAGGCACCTGATCCAAATGGGGGAATTGACGGGCCGTGTCGCCCATGGCGTGAACACGCCCTTGGGGCTCATCTCGGGGAACCTGGAACTCTTGATGGCCGAGACGCCCAAGAAGGGAAAGGCCTATAAAAAACTGGCCCAGATCGACCAATATGTCCAACGGGCCATCCGCACGGTGCGGGACATCTTGGATTACAGCCGCCAAAGCCTCTCCGAGATCAAATCAACCTCTCTGGCCAAGATCATCCAAGCGGTTGTGGCCGCGGTCCAACCCAAGTTGAAAAAGGCGGGCGCCAAGCTCATCCTGGACGTTGACCCGAAACTTCCCATGATCATGGCCTATCCGGAAGGCCTCTTCCAGGTCCTGCTCAACCTGGTGGAGAACGCCATCGATTCCATTTCCACCGGGGGGTTGGTGACCCTTTCGGCCCATTTCCAATACCAGAGCATGCGCTTGAGTCCCCAGGACCGGCGGGGCGAGATCAAGGTCACTATCCGGGACACGGGGCGGGGCATCCCGGCCAATGAATTGGAGCGAATTTTCGAGCCCTTTTACTCCACCAAAGGGTTCGGCAAGGGCACCGGATTGGGCCTGGCCATCGTGAAACGCATCGTGGAGGAGCACCACGGCCAGATCCGCGTAGAGAGCTCGGTGGGGCACGGCACCATCTTCACCCTTTTGCTGCCCACCCAAGGTTTGGCGAGGGAAGGGGCCGATTTGGCCCATGAAATTTACTATAATGACAGTAAGTTCACGGATAGTTGAGGAGCGGGGAAACCATGGCCCAGATGAAGAAAAAGAAAAAAAACCAGGCGAAGCCGAAACCTAAGAAAAAACTCTTGGGCAAAGCCCACATCTTGGTGGTGGACGATGAGGCCGACTTCGCCCGCATGATCCAAAAGACCCTGGCCCAATCGGGTTATCGGGTGGACACGGCTACCACGGCCACCCAGGCCATCGCCATGCAGCGGCGGCATTCCTACGACCTGGCCTTGGTGGACCTTCGCATGCCGGAAATGACCGGGCTCGAGCTTTTGCAATACTTGAAGGTGCGGGACAAGAAGATCTTCGTCATTATTATGACCGCCTACGGTTCATTCTCCATCGGTATCGAGTCCCTGCGCAAAGGCGCTTGCGATTACCTGGCCAAGCCCTTCAAGCTCAAGGTCCTGAAGGATAAGGTGGCCGAGGCCGTGGTGCGCCGGGCCCACTTCCTGGAAGAGCAAAGGATATTCCCCCAAAGGTCCACCCTGGATGAATGGTGACCTGATTGCCTAAAAAAACCGTTTCACGAACCAAACTCCGCAATATACCAGAGCCCACCATCGCCCGGCTTCCGCGGTATCTGCGCAGTTTCGCCGAGTTCATCCAGAGGCATCAGACCGTCATCTCTTCCAAAGAGTTGGCCGCGGCGTCGGACATCAATCCCGCCCAGGTCCGTAAGGATCTCGCCTACTTTGGCCAGTTCGGTCAAAGGGGCATCGGTTATGGGGTGCAGACCCTTGACGCCAAGATGCGGGAGATCCTCGGCCTGCACAAGGTCTGGCGTATCGCCCTGGTCGGCGCTGGCCATTTAGGGACCGCGCTCCTGCAGTATGGAGGTTTTTCCAAAGCGGGGTTCAAGATCGAGGCGGCTTTCGACGTGGACCCTTCCAAGGTGGGATGGGAATTGGAGGGCGTGAAGATATGGGCGACCCCCGCCATCCGGCAGGTCGTGCGCGAGAAAAAGATCGAGATCGCCATCATCGCGGTGCCGGCCAGCCAGGCCCAGCGCGTGGCCGACGACCTGGTGGACGGAGGCATCCGCGCCATCGTGAACTTCGCTCCCTGCGTCCTTTCGGTGCCCAAGTCGGTCTTGGTACGGGGCGTGGACCTGGCTTCCGAACTGGAGCATTTGACATACTTCTTGGAAAAATCCAGAAAAATCGAAAAATAGGAAGATCAAATGACTCCCCTTCTGTCGATCTGGTTCGAGCCTCGTAAGACCATTCGGTATCTTATCGATAATTATGACCCTGTCTCCGTTTGGATCTTAGCCATCCTGGAGGGCATCAAAGAAAGCATCAATTGGGCGAGCACCGGGAGAATGGGGGAAAGGCATGACCTGGATGTCATCGTTTTGGTCATCCTGGTAGCTGGTCCCATCCTTGGCGTTTCCGGGAATTGGTTTTGCGCTTTTTTTGCCCGATGGGTGGGTCGAAAATTCGGTGGCAAAGCTTCCTTGGAAGGGCTCTTGACGGTCGTTGTTTGGTGCAGTTTGCCGGTGATCCTTCTTTTGCCTTTATGGTCGTTGTTGATCTGGTCCTTCGGGGCTAACGTTTTCAGCCCGAATATTTCCGATTTAGTGATCCATTCGGGAAATCTTGGTTCGATCATTTTGTACTTCGGCTATCTATTCTTGAAATTCATGGCGATTGTATGGGGTCTCGTGA
>CAZLND010000025.1:0-1584 GCA_964560635.1 uncultured bacterium
ATGACAGATAAGAAAAAGGAAAAAAATGGCCGAATATCCCCCTCTTTAGAACGCGTGCTCCATGAGCTGGAAAAGCTCCCAGGCATCGGGCCCCGCACGGCCCAGCGCCTGGCCTTCCATCTATTGAAACAATCGGTCGATACCTCCCGCGCCCTGGCGAGCGCCTTGGTGGATGCCCGCACCAAGCTCCACCCCTGTAAGGTTTGCTTCAACCTGACCGAAGAGACCCTCTGCCGCATCTGTACCATGGGAACCCGTGACCGTTCTTCCCTCTTGGTGGTGGAGGATCCCAGCGATGTGGTCGCCTTCGAGCGCACCCATGAGTACCACGGCATTTACCATGTGCTGGGCGGCACCCTTTCGCCGCTAGAAGGACGGGGACCCCAAGACCTGACCTTGGATGCCCTGGTCGCGCGCGTGAAAAAAGAAACCGCCATCAAGGAAGTCATCGTCGCCACCGACCCCACTGTGGAAGGAGATTCCACCGCCCTCTATATACAACAGCTCTTAAAAGGCCTTCCGGCCAAGGTCACCCGCCTCGCCCGGGGCCTGCCTTCGGGCGGGGATGTCGAATACGTGGATGAAGTCACTTTGTTAAAAGCCCTTGAAGGACGCCGTGAGCTTTAGGTTTTATTTACTGACCCTATTCCTTCTGCCCGGAATCGCCATGTCCCAATCGACCGTTCCTCCTGATGACCCCAACATCATTTATTGCGGCCGAGGTGATTTCTCCAACCCCAATGCCCCTCGCTTCGACTGGCCCGGGGTCTCGATCCATTTCCGGATCCTTGGAACTTCCTTCACCACCCTCTTGGAGGACCCCGGCAACAATTGGGATGTGCAGGTGGACGGCAAGGCTGTTACCGTCTGGGTCACCAGCAGGAACCGGCAAGAATATTCCCTGAATGGCCTGACCGACGGCCCCCATTCCATACGATTGGTCAAACGCACTGAATCCATGTTCGGGGTCGTGAGCTTCAAGGGACTGGTCCCGGGAAAAGGTGCCGAACTGGCGACAGCCCCTTCCCTGCCGACCCGTAAGATCGAGGTGGTGGGCGATTCCATCGTTTGTGGTTATGGGGTGGAGTCGAACAAGGTCCAATGCGACGGCCTGCGGCCCTACGAGAACGCCGACAAGGCCTTCGGCGCCCTGGCGGCCCACGACCTGAAGGCCCAATATCATTTGGTGGCTTATTCGGGCAAAGGCGTCGTGCGCAATTGGGGGGATAAGAAGCGCCGTTCACCCGATCCCTTCCCGCCGCTGTATGACCGGACCCTTTGCGGGGACGCTCAAAGCCATTGGAATTTCACCCAATGGGTCCCCGACGCGGTGGTCATCCATCTGGGCAATAATGATTTTTCCACCGAGCCCCAGGCCGACCCGAAGGACTATGTGGACCATTATGTGGCCTTACTGAAGACCATCCGGGGCCACTATCCAAAGGCCGCGCTCTTTTGTTTCTGTCCCCAGGGCTGGCCCAACTTCAGCGCCCATGTCGCGGAAGTGGCGAAGACCATGAACGACGCGGGTGACTCCCGGGTCTACTCCGTCACCTATCCCAATAGCCTGCCCGACGAACTGGG
>CAZLND010000025.1:1684-16114 GCA_964560635.1 uncultured bacterium
GTGACTCCCGGGTCTACTCCGTCACCTATCCCAATAGCCTGCCCGACGAACTGGGTTGTGATGGCCATCCTAACGCCGCCGCCCAGCGAAAGATCGCCGACGCCCTAGTTCCCGTCCTTCGTGAAAAAATGGGCTGGAAATAAGGCACGCCCCAAAAAGTTCCACTTTGGAAAAAAATATTTCCGCGAAAACCCTTATTTTCCGCTGAAACCCGCCCGGACCGCCCTCCGTCTTATCCAGTGAAGGCAGTTAGAAGCACAAAAGGAGGATTCAAATGAAGAACTTAAAGTCAATTTTCGCCTTGCTGGTTTTGCTCGGTTCAACGGGAATAGCCTCGGCCAATGGAGTTTGCGTGACAAATCCGGGGCCCCAAGTATCCGCTTCGGTTTCTTTGCCGGGTTTCCGCTTGGTGCTGGGAAGACCCGGCATCTACGGTTGGTACCAGGGCCATTACTATAGCCGCGTCGCCTGGGACCGCTTTAACCGCCTGCGCCGGGAACGGGAACGTGTAGCCTATCGGTATCAACGGGGTCATGACCGGGACGATGTCCGCCATTTCGACCGCGATAGGGATATTCACCGCAACTGAACCCATGGCCTGAGGATCGCCCTTCCTCGGCCGTTAGAACAAAAGCCGCCCTTTCAAGGACGGCTTTTTTATTTTCAATACCCTCTCAAAAGACCACGCCACTTCAGACCTCTCCTAACCGTCAAAAGGACATGAAGAGAATGACCCATTTGGGATCCAAGTTGAAAGGTAAGACCATGAAACGCACCCTTCTTTTACTGACGATCTTCGCTTTATCCCCGCTTGTTCCGGCGATAGCCGCTGATCCGCGCGGAGAAAGGGAAGGTGGCAATGGGGCTCCCAAGGCCAACCGCCCTCAAGCCGCCCCAGCCAGGGCTTCCGCGGCCCGTACATTCCAAGCTCCCAGCCGCCCCCAAACGGCCCCGGCCAGGCCCCCGGTGGTCATCAATATGAGCCGTCCCGCTCCCCGGACCAACAATCCCCAACCCCAGTCCGCGCAAAGGGTGGGAAATGTCCCCTCTTCTTATGGCCGGGTGCAATGGCAGAACAATCCCCAGACCCGTACCCAACCCAGCGCGCCCGCCAACACCAATCCTCCGGCGAACAATGTTCAACCCAACAGGCCCCAAGCTAACCAGCCCAAGGTCCATTACGTCCCCTCCACACACAGCTTCACCCAGCGGCCTAACGCGGCCAGTTACACCTCCCCCGGGGTGAAAGCCGCCGCTGTCGTCCACCATCACCCCTACACCTTGGGTTATGTCCGCAAGAAGCTCCAGAAGATCGGCGTCAAGAGCGAACCCAGTCACATCACCGACCGTTCCCAGATGATCAATACCGACCGGGCCCATTCCATCATTACCCTTCCCAAGGAAGGCCCGAACCATAACGTCCTCAGGGCCGCCCTTGTTTCGCCCCGGCACTTCAACGACGCGGTGGTGCGGGACCATATGGGCCTCGTCAACAGTCCCGCCGTCCTGGGACGCATCAACCAGTTCAATACAAGCGAGATCAGGGTCAACCATTACTACTGGCACCAACAGGATGGTTTCAATTACTGCCATTACCTCTACCCCTATGGCTACCACTGGTACGGATGGTACATGGGGGACAACTGCTTCTGGACCCGTTACTATTCGGACCGTTGGTGGTGGTATGACAATGACTTCGGCCGCTGGTGCTTCTGGAACGAGGGAAATTGGTGGTGGCAGGACCCGAACCACGTGGGCGACCTCTACTGCTACAACAACGACAGCTATGTCCCCTGCAATTCGGCCGAGGACCAGATCGTCGTCACCTCGCCGGACACGCCCAATGAGAAGTCCTACGCGAGCCCGGATGGGGCCCGCACGGTGAAGGTCGTCAGCGATACCCAGGACGCCTTCTTGTATGACACCGATGGTTCGCCGGACTTCAATCCGATCTACCTGGCTACCGGCGTGGTGGACGTGCAGTTCTCCAGCACCCAAAGCGGGCGGCCCTTGGAGATCCTCCTGAAATTGTCCGATGGCTCTTTCGATGTCTACGATGGGGATGGCAACGCCTACAGTCCGGGCAGTTTCGACGCCGACCAAGCCGCCCAATCCTCGGACGATGTCCAAACCGTCACGCCGGGCGATCCCGATCCGTCGGCTCCGGACGCACAAACCTTGCCGATGGACAACGGTACCGACCCGAACCCCGACGGAACCGCCGCCCAGTAAAGGATCGGTCTTAGGACAGATTCCCGACCATAACGGGAAGGTTTTTAGAGAACTCGGCGGCTAATCGAGCGTGGTTCAGTTCCCCGATCGATTCGACCACCTTGTCGGGTCGGTAGGCGAACTTGACTAGGTCTTCCCTCTTGGTGCCGCCGCTCAAGACCAGGATGCTTCGACAACCCAACTGGACCCCTCCCAAAATATCGGTCTCCATGGTGTCGCCGATGATGGTGGTGTGGGGGGCTTCCAATCCCAGCTCGGCGATGGCCTCCAGGATCATGACGGGACTGGGCTTGCCCAGGCTGAAGGCCTGGATTCCGCTAGCCCTTTCCAGGATGGCCACGATGGCGCCACAACCGGGCCGGCTTCCGGCCAATGACGGGCAATTGGGGTCCATATTGGTGGCGATGAGCTTACTCCCTCCGTGCAACATGCCCAGGGCGGCCTCCATGATCTCGAAATTGAAGGTCCGTCCTTCCCCTACCACCACGTAATCCGGGTCCTTTTCTACGATGGAATAGCCGTTCAGGTGCAGGGCCGTCTGCAGGCCGCCCTCCCCGATGACAAAAGCCGTTCCACCGGGTTTTTGCCGCGCCAAGAACCGAGCGGTGGCCATGGCCGAGGTGAAGATGTGCTTTTCCTTCACGTCGATGCCCATGCGTTTGAGTTTGGTGGCCACGTCCCGACGGGTGCGTTGGCTGTTATTGGTCAGGAACAGGAAGGGGACTTTCGATTCCAAGAGCCCGCCGATGAACTTCTGGGCCCCCTCGATAAGATGGCTTCCCCTATAGATGACCCCATCCATGTCGATGAGATAACCGAACTTGTTTTCCACTGGCTTCCGACTTTCCATTCTCACACCTCGCTTTGGACCTGGGATAAAGCAAGGAGGATGCCAGCTCTTCGGAAACCGTTCTCAACCGTCCGAAAGGGGTTTTTCCGAAAGAAAAGGCCCCTATGGTTTTTCGTCGGAGGGAAATGAACGACAAAAGGGTTCGTCCACATTTGAGACAAGAACAATTTTGTTGCCAGCCGGATGTGAAATCGCGGTGAACCCAGAGAGGAAACCGAACGACCCTGAATGGCGCCTCGGACACGAAGAACGATTTGAGAAAGGAAAAGAATCGACTAGAATCTTTTGAGCAAAGGACGGCTTATGGACAATATCGATACACCCTTACCCCGGCTCCTCGCCATCCTTCGGGAAAGCGACCTTTTCCAGGACCTCACCTCTTCCGAGATGGGCGATCTCATCATCCGCTTACGCATGATCCGGGCCCAGAAGGGTTATGAGATCATCCGGCAGGGCGACTCTTGGGATTCTTTTTACGTGATCATTTCAGGCCGGGTCTCGGTGAGGGTCAAGAAGGGTCCCAAGGTCCTCAAACTGGCCGACCTTGGCAAGGGTGAGTTCTTCGGCGAGATGGCCCTCTTGGTGAACCAGCCCCGCAACGCCACCATCACGTCCGAGGAGATCTCCGAACTGCTCGTGCTCAAGAAGAGCGAGTTCGATAACGTGCTGATGAGGAACCCCTTCCGGGCCCAGAAGATCCGCACAGCTTACGTCCAACGGCAGGCGAAGTTGAAAAAAGAGAATTTGAAGAACACCGCGAAGGGTCCCAAAAAAACTTCAGCCCTATTCGCTTAGGGAACTCTCTTGGATCCGTCCTTAGAGGCTCTAACAAAAAATCCTTGGAACAATGATGAACGCTGATGAAATAACTTTAAACGCCTTGTTTTCTTTAAATCCGCGTTTATCTGCGTTCATCCCTGTTCAATGTTTTTGAATTATTTTTTTGGAATTTTTAAATTTGGATCTTCGAGAAAAGCCAGCTTCCCACGGCTAGGAAGAACGCGCAAAAAAGCCCCAGGACCAGGAAATCGATCCCCAGCCCATAGAAACTTTCCCCTCCAAAAGAATAACGCAAGGCATCCACCCCATAGGCCAACGGATTCAAGGAAGCCGTGATGGTCAGTCCCGGACCCGCCCCTTTCAAGGGAAAGATGGCCCCGGAGAAGAAGAACATGGGCATCACCAGGAAATTCATGATGAGCGGAAAAGCCTGCATGTCGTTCAAATGGGAAGCCAAGGCCGTACCGAAAGCCGTGAAGTTAACGGCCACCATGAACATGATGAGCAGGCTCAAGGGAAGCGCCTCCAGTTGGGGACGGAAACCGAAAAGACAGGAGATCAGGAGCACGATCAGGCCCTGGAACAGGGCCACCGTTGCCCCGCCCAGGGTCCGACCCATCATGATATTCAAGCGGGAAACGGGCGCCACGAGGGTTTCCTTCAAGAATCCGAACTGGCGGTCCCAGATGATCTCAATGCCCGAAAAGACAGCGGTAAAAAGGATGGCCATGCAAATGACCCCCGGCGCCAGGAACTGCAGATAATTGCCGGCGCCCGCCTTCTCGTAGATCTTGCCGAAGCCAAAACCGAAAGCCAGCAGGAAGATCAGGGGTTGTCCCAGGGAACCGATCATCCGGGGCTTGGACCGGAAATAGCGCTTCAACTGGCGCAGCCACATGATGTAGATCGTGTCCATTAGCGCCTCCACATTTTCTTGGCTATGCGCATGTTCTCCGCGTCCGAGGCGTCCTCGTCCCGCAGGCCATGGCCCGTCAGTCGAATGAAGGCGTCCTCCAGGCTCTTGGCCTTGGCCCTTTTCTTGAGCGCGGCGGGCGTCCCCCGGGCCACGATCTTGCCGTGATCGATGATGGTCACCAGGTCCGCCACCCTCTCGGCCTCATCCATGTAATGGGTGGTGAAAAAGACCGTGATCTTCTCGCTCTTGTTCAGGTCCAGGATATATTGCCAGATATGGTTACGGGTCTGAGGGTCCAAGCCCACCGTGGGCTCGTCCAGGAAGAGGATCTTGGGGTGGTGCAAGAGGCCCCGGGCGATCTCCAGCCGGCGCTTCATGCCACCCGAGAACTGTTTCACTAAGTCATCGCGGCGGTCCCAAAGCTCCACGATCTTCAGCAATTCCTCCGTGCGTTCGCGGCGCAGGGCCACCGGCACCTTATAGAGGACGCCGTGGAATTCCATGTTCTCCGCCGCCGTCAATTCGTCGTCCAGGCTGGGGTCCTGGAACACGATGCCGAAAGTCCGGCGGACTTCCGCCTGGTCCTTGGCCGGGTCGTGGCCGTCCAAAAGGATCTGGCCGCTGGTGGGGGCCAATAGGGTCGTGAGCATCTTGATGGAGGTGGTCTTGCCGGCCCCATTGGGTCCCAGGAAGCCGAAGATCTGTCCCCTTTCGGTGGTGAAGGAAACGCCCTTGACCGCGGTGAAATCGCCGAATTTTTTCGTGAGGTTCTTGACCTCGATGATGTTGTCTTTCACGATGGAGAGCATAGGACAAGATCCTGGTTTTTACCACGGGGCAACGCCGATTTTGGAACCCCGGGAGAAATGCGCCCTTTATACTGTCGGGATAGTAGGACTTTCAGGAGGCGAAAATGAACGGAGCCCATCTGCATTTGATGCTGATCCACTTTCCCATCGCGGGGGAGATCCTGTGCGCTTTGCTGTTGTTGGCGGCCTGGTGGTTGAAGAACGACACGGTCAAGCTGGTGGGGTTCGCCCTCGTGGTGGTCGTGGGCCTTTCGGCCTTAGCCGCGGACAAAACAGGCGGATTGGCGGCCGGGGTCCTGCGCGATTACCCGGAAGTCACCCGGGACACCATTCACATTCATGCCGATGCCGCCCAGTGGGCCCTGAGGTCCTTGGGGCTCAACGGACTACTGGCCGCCTTCGGCCTTTTCACCTATTGGAAAAAGAAACAATTGCCCAAGTGGATCTTCATCACGGTGACGATCCTGGCCATCCACGGCTCGACCGTTGTGGCCCGTGTAGGCTATTTGGGCGGCCAGATCCGCCATCCGGAGACCCGGATGGGATCAGAAATCCCCACTCCCGTGGCGACTCCCCAACATTGATCAATTGAGGGATATCTTGATCTTTCCCCGGAAGCGGTCAAAGAAGTAGGGTTTACTTTTTTCTTTCGCGCGGGTCCCGGCTTTGGCCGACTGAAAGAGGACTTTTATTTCCTCAATGGCTTTTTGTTCCGCGTCGACCGCGGGTTCAAGGATCTTCACTTCAGTTGTCACTTCATCGGTGTTTTTCATGGTCTTTCCTTCCTCAGCGGAGGGTAGGAACCCAGCCGGTCTTAATCAAGGCCCGGCCCTCATCACAAAAAAAGATCAGGTCGTCTTGGGCGGGGCGCTGATCATGGTCAGGCCCGTTTTGGGAGCCTTGGCCCAATGAGCGATCTCATCGGCTGTCCAAGCCAATCGAGGGGATCCCTCTTTGTCCAAAAAAACCTCGTAGAGTGGCACGGTGGCTCCGGAGGCGGTGACCACTTCCTGCATGAATTGGAATACGGCGAATTCCCCCGTCTTTACGTTCACGACCTTGTCATTCTTGGTGAATTCCATTGGCTCACGACCTTTCTTGTGTCGGGTCCTACTATACGCCCGAAACCCGGATATTGCGAAAAGGGACCGGGCTCAGTAGCTGTGGGCGTCCAGTTTGACCTTGCCGCGGAAGATCCAATAGATACTGGCCGTGTAAGACAGCACCAAGGGCATCCCGATGGCGGCGATGACCGTCATGATCTTGAGGGTCTTCACCGAGGAAGCCGCATTGACGATGGTCAAGCTGAATTCCGGGTGGGGGTCCGAATAGACCAACGCCGGGTACATGCCGATACCAAAGAGGGCCATCAGGCTGGCCAGCGCCGCGCAGGAAGAAAGGAAAGCCCCGAACCCATGGCCCAGACTCACATTGCGCGGGATATTGGCGATGGAAAGCACGCTCAGCAGCGGCACGATGAACAGGACCGGATACTGGCGTAGCGTGGTGAGCATATGCGGCACGAAAAGCAGGGTGGCCAGGGTGGTCACGGCGTAACAAAGGATGAAGAAGATCATCGTGTTCTTCACCCATTTCTTCAGCCGGACCTGTAAGGGCCCTTCGGTCTTGAGCACGATATAGATGGAACCGTGCATGGTGAAAAGCGCCAGAGTGGTGACTCCGACCAACAACGGATAGGGCGTGAGTAGTCTCAGGAAAGTTCCGGCATACTCATGGTCAGCCGAGAGGGGGATGCCAAAAGCGATGTTCCCCATGGCGATGCCCACCAAGAGCGAAGAAACGATACTACTTACCGAAAAGCTCGCGTCCCAAAGATCCCTCCACCATTTCATGGGCTGTTTACTACGGAACTCGATGGCCACCGCCCGGAAGATGAGGGCCACCAAAAGCAGCATGAAGGCCAGGTAAAAACCCGAAAAGACCGTGGCATAAACTTCCGGGAAGGCCGCGAAGAGGGCGCCACCGCCCGTGACCAGCCAAACCTCGTTGCCATCCCAAATAGGCCCGATGGAGTTCAGGAAGACCCGCCGGTCCTTGTCGTTCTTCACGAAAAGATGCAAGGCTCCTACTCCCAGGTCGAAACCGTCCAGGATGGCGTAACCCCCGAACAAGACCCCTACCAGGATGAACCAGATCGTCGGCCAAAGGTCGTTCACGCGCGCCTCCTCTGCTCCACCTTCATGTGGAGCCCGTGCTGGATTTTGTCATTCAAGAGGTAGATAAAAAGCGCGAAAAGAAGAAGGTAAATGAACCCGAAGAGCGCCAAGGACGTCATGATCTCCCCCGGCTTTACGGTTTTGGAGAGCGCATCCGAAGTTTTCATAAGGTTGTAAACGATGTAAGGTTGCCGCCCGACCTCGGCGGAGAACCAGCCCAATTGATTCGCGGCTTGGGGCAGGAGCACGGAAATGACCAGCGCCTTGAGGAACCAGGGGGAGTCCCAGAGTTTACCCCGCCACCAGAGGAAAAGGCCCCACCAGGAAAGGGCGATCAGGGCGAAGCCGATGGCGATCATGGCGTGATAGGTTTGGAACACGATATTGACGGGTGGGCGCTTGTCCGGCGGGAATTGATCAAGGCCGGTCACCGGCGCGTCGCTCTTACCGGCCACGAGCCAGCTTAATAGCCCCGGGATGGCCAAACCGTGGGTTTGCCCCGTTTTTTCATCCACCCAGCCGAAAAGATAAAGCCCCGCGGGACCGGTCCCATAGTGACCTTCATAGGCCGCCAGTTTGGCCGGCTGGGTTTCACTAACGGTGACGGCGCTTTCATGGCCGGAGAGGAGTTGTGATAGGGAGGCAAAGGCCGCCACGACCAGCGCGATCTTGAGGGACGCCCGGGCGAAATCCCGGTTCTTGTTCTTCAACAAGTAATAAGCGCTCACGCTCAAGACCGCGAAGGCCCCGGCCTGCCAGGCCCCCATATAAACGTGCCAGAGACGGCTCAAGGTGGAGGGGTTCAGGACCGCCTGCCAAAAATCCGTGACCTCGGCCCGAGTACTTCCATCCGGCCTCCCCACCAGGTGATAACCCGCCGGAGTTTGTTGCCAAGAATTGGCCACTACGATCCACACCGCGCTGAAATGGGCGCCCAGGGCCACCATGGAGGTGGCGAACAGATGGACCCGGGGGCTGATACGGTCCCAGCCGAAAAGAAGGAGCGCGAGGAAGCCGGACTCGAGGAAAAAGGCGAAGACCCCCTCGGCGGCCAAGGCGCTGCCGAAAACATCGCCCACGAAACGGGAATAGGTCGACCAGTTGGTGCCGAATTCGAATTCCATCACGATGCCTGTCGACACACCCATGGCGAAGATGAGCCCGAAGATCCGGGTCCAGAACCGGGCCATTTCCAGATAAAGCTTTTTTCCGGTGGAATAGTAGAAGCTTTCCATGAGGACGAGGATGAGCCCGAGACCGATGCTTAAAGGGGGAAAAATGTAGTGGAAGGCGATGGTAAAACCGAACTGCGCGCGGGAAAGGGCCAAGGCGTCCATGGTGTCTCCTTCGGTTCGAGCGGCGAAGCTAGACTAGACGTCCCTCGGGATCCGTTTCAAGGAACCAGGGAAATATATCCGAATGGATGTTGCGCCTAACTGATGGCCATCATATAGGATTTAGGATCGCGGTTGGCATTCAAGTCTAGCGGCTGGAACGCAGCCAATTCCGCACGTCGGCGGGAAGCTTGGGGGATCTTTTCTTCATTCCGGTCGCTTCCAACAATTCTTTCATCTCCACCTTCCCATTCGGACCTTTGAAAAGACCCTGCAGGTGAGCCTTCGCGCAGAGTTTCCCATCCACCTCGAACCATTGCTCCAGGTAAAGCCACTTGGCGTCCCAACCAATGATGCGGGTCTTGAGCTCGAATTTTTGGAAGGGCGCTAGGGGCCGGAGGTAGAGGATCTTGAGGGCCCCCACCACCGGGAACCACCTTTTCCGCAGGCAGGTCCCCAACAATCCGGCGCACAAGATGAGGTCCAGCCGCCCCAGGTCCATCAGGGTCAAGTAGCGGCCATTGTTCATGTGGATATTATTGTCCAGGTCGTTCAACCAGACACGGCCATGGATGGTCGAAACATCCAGAAGACCCATGCGTTTGGGTTTGAGGAGTCGCTGGAGGAGAAGTTTAAGGAGGCGGAAATAAAGGTTCATGGGTACATCCCTATCCTACATCCCAAGACGTCTTTTCAAATTCGTTTTCAATGGTAATATAAGGCGTCTTGCCGGGCCGGTCGATCAACCAAAGGAGCGGTCATGATCCTCAAAAAAAAGAAACCTACCGTGGAGCGCCGCAAGAAAGAAAGACGAGTACCGGGCGACCAACGTTTTCCGAAAAGATTGGTGGGTTTGAAGAAGGGCGCGCCGCGAAAGGGAGCGGATCGCCGCAAAGGGGAACGCCGGAAAAGCTGAACCTAACCTCTTACCACGAAGCCACTAAGTGCACGAAGTAAAACCCTGGTTGTTAACGGATTTAGTCTTGGCTTTACCCACTTCGTGAACTTCGTGGTTAAAGCCGTTTTTGTCCTATTTCGAATCTTCCAGAACGCTGTGGGTGACCGGCCGAGCCCCTTCCGGATGGAGCATATACTGCTTGGCCGCCCAGGCTAGGACAGCCACCACCAGCGCCCCAAAGACGTAATCCCAGAAGGTCAGGCCTTTTTCGTTCAAAAAGATTCTTGTTCTCATGACCCCTCCATTATACCCGCCCTTTAAGCGGGGTCAGAACCGGCTTTCCACCACTTGCCCGTCCTTGATAGTGAAAACCCCGCCGAAGTTCTTCGATAAGCGTTGCTTCGTCAAATAAGTGTTGAACCGCATATCCCAAAAAGAGACCTGAAAGCTTCCGTCCGGCAGTTTTTCCTCTGACCACATGGGAACCCGGGCGAACCAGAAAAGGTTCTTTCCCCGAGGGCTATCCATGGCCAGGCGTACCTCGGGGGTCAAGGCAGGTTCTTTCCACTCTTCCCATTCCAACGGCTTGAGCCCTTTGAGAAAATCCACCCGCGCGTTCTTCAAGAGCCCATCACCCCGGTCGAAGACCGACCAGCGGAAGGGGGAGAGGGGCTGAGGAAAGGCGGCCTTCCAAGCTTGAGGTCTGTCTTCCTCGGCCACCCTCAGGGCTTGCCGATGGTTGAACCAGGCCATCCCGTGATAAGCCATGGCCACGGCCATCCCCGCGACGCAGATCGCCACCCGGCGGTCTTTCCAAAAAAAGCTGAGCAGGAGCGGGATGGCCAAGAGTCCCCAATACCAGGGGTCCACGATGAAAAGCTCATCCCAGGCAAAACGGGTGCGGTTGGGCCAGAGCACCATCGTGCCCCAACTGGTGCAAAGGTCCAAAAGGATATGGGAAACCACCCCCGCCAGGGCCAGGGACCAGAGGGACCAAAAGGAAGCCTTATCTTCTCTCTGTCGCACCCAAAGATAAGCCAAGCAGGCCGCTAAAAAGGACATGGGGAGTAACCCCATCAGGGAATGGGTGAAGCCCCGATGCTCCAGCAGATAGTTATCCTTCCCCCAAAAAGTGAGGACGATATCAATGTCGGGGATAACGGCCCCGATCAAGCAGGCCGTCACCAATCCTTTGGAACGGGAAGGATGGGTCCGTGCGATGAGGGTTCCGGCCAAGGCGTGCGCGAGTGGGTCCATGCGATCATTGTAATCAAGGGACAGCTCTTCCTTGTGAATTTCATCAACTCCAACGTCACCCCTCACCCTACCCATCTCCCAAACATCTCTCATAGGGAAGATCCCCTATGTACCCGTAAAACCACTGCCAAGTGGCGAGGGTTTCTAGGTCTTCCCCCTCTCCCTCAAGGGGAGAGGGTGCAGTTGCCCTTTTAAAATGTAAAACATTACAAAAATCGGAAGGAATGTTACCCGGGGCCCGGGAGGGGATATAATCCGGCTTAGGCCGCCGGCAAGGAGCCCCTCGAACATGACCCATCCCAAGACCCCATCCCTTTTTCGCTTCGCGGCTTTCGCGTTCTTCGTTTCCGGCTTTTGCGGCCTGCTTTACCAGATCATCTGGATGAGGCTGGCCTTCGCCGCCTTCGGGATCACGACTCCCGTGATGTCCCTGGTGGTCTCGGTTTTCATGGCCGGGCTGGGACTGGGTTCCTGGCTGGGCGGGACCCTGGCC
Organism: uncultured bacterium; assembly: GCA_964560635.1. Taxonomy (GTDB): domain Bacteria; phylum Oederibacteriota; class Muellerivitia; order Muellerivitales; family Muellerivitaceae; genus CAZLND01. The sequence continues at coordinate 13,431 of CAZLND010000025.1, forward strand.
CGCCGCTGGAAAAACTCCCCCGCCTCTATCCCCCTCTTTCTTTACGGCCTCCTAGAAACCCTTATCGGTTCGAGCGCCGTCCTGGTCCCCTGGTCCTTTTCGGCCGGATCGGTAAAGCTCCTGACCCTGGGTGAGGCTGACTCCTTTCATTACCTCTTGAGCTCGGCCCTGGTGATCTTTTTTTCCCTCCTGCCCTGGTGCGTCTTGATGGGCGCCACTTACCCCTTCATGATGGCCTTCTTGCGCCGGGCGGCCCCCGAAGAGAGTAGTTTCAGTTTTCTTTATAAGGCCAATTTGTTCGGGGCCCTGACAGGGACCTTCTTGACGGCGGCGGTCCTGGTGGAAAGCCTGGGCTTCAAAGGGACCCTAGGCCTGGCGATGGGCTTGAATGTTTTCATCGCCCTTGGGGCTTTTGGATCAGCTTTCCTTTTACGATCGTCCCAAAAGTCTTTCAAAACCCCCGCTTTCACGACCCGCCAGAGTTTCCCAGTGAAAACTTCCTCCATGGCCTCGCTGGCCATCCTCTTCACCACGGGTTTTGTTTCCATGGCGATGGAAATGGTCTGGACCCGGGACTTCTCTTTCATCCTTAAGACCCAGGTCTATTCCTTCGCTTCCCTCCTGTTCACCTATCTTCTTTCCACTTATTTCGGCTCCTGGCTCTATCGACGCGGCCTGGGGAATGTGTCCCTTTCGGTCCCGACACTTTTAGGACTGGCGGCCCTTTTCGCCCTTCTACCCACCGCGCTGGACGACCCCCGGCTCCACCAGTCCATCGCGGGCGTGCTTTTGAGCATCGTGCCTTTCTGCGCGGCCCTGGGTTACCTGACACCGCTCTTGGTGGACCGGCTTTCGGCCGGCGACCCCGAAAAGGCGGGAAAGGTCTACGCTTTCAATATCGCGGGATGCCTCCTGGGTCCCTTGGCGGCTTCCTATTTATTCCTTCCGTTCGTGGGGGCCCGTCTCTCGCTCATCCTCCTGTCCCTCCCCTTGGCCCTTTTCTTCCTAGCCTCACCGCCCAAACCCCGGCTCGTTTTAAGCCTCTTGTGGGCCTCGGTCCTATCCCTTTCCCTTTTTTGGAGCACGGACTACGAGGAGGGCTTCAAATATTTCTACCCCCGCACGGTCCAGCACCGCGACTACGCCGCTACCACCGTGGCCGCGGGGGAGGGCGGGAATAAGGAGTTGTTCGTGAATGGTGTTGGGATGTCGGGCCTGGGGCTCACCACCAAGATCATGGCCCATCTGCCCCTGGCCTTCCTGCCTCACCCGCCCCATTCGGCCCTGGTGGTCTGCTTTGGGATGGGGACCACTTTCCGGTCCCTCTTGAGCTGGGATATCGAAACGACGGCGGTGGAGTTGGTGCCCGGGGTCTTTTCTTCTTTCGATTATTTTTGGCCGGACGCGGACCGCCTTTGCGCCCTTCCGAACGCCCATCGGGTGGTGGACGATGGACGCCGTTTCCTCGCCCGGTCCAAGGAAAATTACGATGTCATCACCTTGGACCCGCCCCCTCCCCTGGAAGCGGCCGGTTCCAGCCTTCTCTATTCGGCGGAATTCTACGAGGCCGCCAAGAGACGTTTGAAAAAGGACGGCATCCTCCAGCAATGGATACCCAACGGGGACGCGCGGACCTGGCAAGCCGCCGCCCGGGCCCTCGCCCTTTCCTTCCCCTATATCCGGGTCTTCCCCAGCAATGGTCACTATGGCTGTCACTTCATCGCTTCCCTCTCACCCCTACCCAACCTGACGGCCCGCCAAATGGCCGGCAAGATGCCGCCCTCGGCCCAAAGGGATTTCCTGGAAGGCTACCCTTCCCAGACCACCGAGCATTTTTTCACGGGCCTGCTCAACTGGGAGATACCCTTCTCATCCCTCATCAATCCCCAACGCCTGGCGGTCCTGACCGACGACCGGCCTTTTAACGAATATTTTTTATTGCGCCGGTTGCCCTTGTGGTTAAATCTCTCTAGATCCTCTCATCACTAGGAGACCCGAATGTCATCCCTTCCCATCCAAGCCCTTCTCGTTGACGTCGGTGGCGTGCTTTTGACAAACGGTTGGGACCGCGCTTCCCGCAAGGCGGCGGCCACTACCTTCGCCTTCGACTATGCTGATATGGATGAGCGCCACCATTTGACCTACGACACTTTCGAGGTGGGCAAGATCAGCCTGGACACTTATCTGGACCGCATCGTCTTCTTCGAGGACAGGGGCTTCACCAAGGACCAGTTCAAGAGCTTCATGTTCGCCCAGTCCCGTCCTTTCCCGGACATGATCGACTATTGCAAAGCCCTCAAGAGCGCCCATGGCTTGAAATTGGGCGTCATCAGCAATGAGGCCAAGGAATTGACCGAATACCGCATCCAAAAGTTCGAGTTGGGAAGTTTCGTGGACTTTTTCGTTTCTTCCTGCTTCGTGCATCTGCGTAAACCCGACGAGGACATCTACAAGCTGGCGCTGGACCTAGTGGGAGTGAAGCCCGCCAATTGCGCCTACGTGGACGACCGTCCCCTCTTCGTGGAAGTGGCGCATAAACTTGGGATGAAGTCCATCCATCACAAGAACATAGAAACCACCCGCCAAGCCCTGGAAAAGCTGGGGCTTTCCCTCAAAAAATAGACCCCAAAAACTTGACTTTTTGGGGCGCTGATTTAGACTATCCCTCCCCTGGAAACATCGAG
>CAZLND010000026.1:0-16065 GCA_964560635.1 uncultured bacterium
AGCGGCTAGTCGCTGTCCTAAAGGTTCAATATCCCCAGGACCTTATAGAGCACCATTGCGGGCCAAAAGAGGGCCTTGAAGATGCCCGCCACTCCCCCCCAAAAGCCGATGGCATGTTGGATGAAATAAACCAGGGCCCCGATGAAGGCCATCCCGTAAATGACTCCGTTGTTCCCCATGAACTTTCTCCTTTCGTTTCCGGTTTGAGACATAAAAACCTCCTTACCGTGATAAAGAAAGGATACGAATAGCGGAGAAAAGAACCTATGACCCAGCGCAGTTCCACGGGAAAAAGCGGGTTCGGGAGGTTCGGTATTTTCCCAACGAGCTTCATTGCCCCGTGGAATTTAGATGCTATAATCCGGGTGTCCTGGAGGAAGGGTTCCTATGATCAGTTACCGTGAATACAAGCAAAACCTATTGACCGCCATCGAGAACCACTCCAAAGGCTCGGCGGTTTACTTGCAGACCCAGCCCCTCAAGATCTCCGAGGATGGGAAGGTCCGTTGGAAGGGAAAGGTCGAGGTTTACCAGCTCAAGAGCCATCCCCAAGCCAAACTGGCTTTTGGTTGGGGTTTCGTTAACGCCCAAAAGAAGATCGAATATATCGTTGTCATTGGTATCCCGCCTTTGGACACCCCCTTAGCCGCTGTCAAAGCTTTCCTTCACGCCAATAAAAAATAAGGTTTTTTGGCCTTTTTCCGCAAAGGGCTTCACTTCGCCACTTTATGTCAGTTTCCTATCAAGGTTGAAAAAAATTTGTATTTTTTTGAAACCAGGTGTAGACTGAATTCAACAAGGGAATAAGTCTGCCTCCTGTTAAAAACGATTTTAGTAAGGTCGTACCCGTGATCGACTTTGTAAGGAACCAGGACATTTCAAAACCCACACCCAGGACCGCCAAGGCTCCCGAAGCGCTACTGAAACTTGCCTACTCCCTCCACTGCAAAGGTGACAACCTCTTCATCGCCAATCGTTTCGCCGAAGCCTGGGAGATCTACCAGAACAGCGCCCAAGCTTATCAGGAAGGGGGCGACTTTCAGGGAGTCGCCCTATCCCTGACCCGTCAGGGGCGGGTCGCGGAGATCCAAGGCGCTTATGAACAAGCCCAGGAACTTTATCAGAAGGCTCTCCTCGAATTCCAAAACCTCAGTGACCTCCAAGGTATGGCCCGGGCGAAAGCCCATTTAGGGAACATCGGTTGGGCCACGGGTGATTACGCGGAAGCTTCCAAACTCATGCAAGAGGCCTTGTCCCTTTACCGCTTGTCCGAGGATGTGCCGGGTGAGGCTTGGGTCTACGACTTGATGGGAAACCTGAGGCTGGCCATGCGCCAGGACGAGGAAGCTGAACAGTTCTATGAGACCGCCTTTTCCCTCGTGACGACCCTGGGGATCAACCTGGAGAACACCGCCTGGTACGACTATCACTTAGGCGTCCTGTCCCTCTTAAGGGAAGATGTTGCCGTATCCAAAAAGAGGTTTACGGACGCGCTGAAAGGTTTCGTCAAGCTCAAGGATGACCTGGGCCAGACGACCGCCTTGATCCATTTGGCCGAGATCGCCTGTCATGAAAAGGACGCCGCCGGGGCGCAGAAGCTTCTCCAAAAAGCCGTGGAACTGGTGGTCCCCACTCAGTGCCACCCCATCATCGCCGACCTTCTGACGGGTATCGCCCAACTCCTGAAACTTCAAGGTAACGATCGCAAGGCCATCAGCATGCTTTTAGTGGCGCTCTCCCACCGCACCTGCCGCCAACAAACGAAGGACCGCATGGTGGCGATGGCGTCCTCGCTGGAGGCCAAGTTGTCACCCAAAGAGATCGCCGATGGCTTCCACTGGGCCAAGACCGTTCCGTTGGATGAGATGGCCACTTCCTGGGCTTCCTCCTTGTCCCGCGCCAAAAAATCCTAAGCCGTTCAATTTTTCATCCCGCCGGGTTAAGATAAGAACCGTTCCCGAATTTCCTATCCTTAGAGGTGCCCTATGAAACAAGTCCGGCCTCTCCTTGCCCTTTATTTCCTTTTGGCCGTTTCCCATGCCGTGGCGGCATCCTTTCCCGCGCCTCAGGGATATGTGAACGATTTTGCGGGCGTCTTGGACGCGGACAGCCGGGCCAAGCTCAGCTCGCTCGTCTCCCAAGTGGAAAAGAGGACCACTGCCGAGATCGCCGTCGTGACCGTCCAGTCCTTGGGAGGCATGAGCGTGGAGGAATACGCCAACCGCTTGTTCCAGAAATGGGGCATCGGTAAGAAAGGCAAGGACAACGGGCTTCTCGTCCTTATCTGTCCCAACGAACGGAAGATGCGGGTAGAAGTGGGATATGGTTTGGAAGGTGTCATCACGGATGGGTTGGCCGGATCGGTCATCCGGCATGATTTTACCCCGGCTTTCAAGAGGGGAGATTATGGGGAAGGCACGGTGGAGGGGGTTGCCCAATTGGCCCGATTCGTGACGGGAACCGAGTCCGCCTACGATTGGATGCAGGCCCATCCCGAACCCAAACCAGAGGGCCATCTTTTGGAGAGTATCTGGACCACTTTGTTCCTTTCGATCTTCGTGGTCATCGGTCTAACAGCCATCGGTTTTGGCATAACGGATAAGGTGGTCTTCCTTATTCTTTGGGGTTCCATTTTCGGGGGTGTTCCATTGGCAATGGGCACCCTGGGCGCCATCTCGGGTCAAAGGTTGGATTGGAGCGCTTGGACCCTGCTGGTGATGGGTCTCTTGGCCCTCATTTCCGGTTTGTGGTTGGGCTTGCGGTATCCCAAGGCCGTCAAGTTGGCTAAAGAGCGAAAAGGGAATGGCTGGATATGGGGAGCCACCTCAGGCGGTTCGGGAGGTGGTTTTTAGGGCGGGGGTGGCGGTGGATTTGGCGGCGGGTCTTCGGGTGGCGGCGGCGCCAGTGGCGGCTGGTGAAAGAACGGCTATGAAATCCGGACATTTGGAATTAACGGACAACCGGACCCATGCCGAAGAGGAACTGGGGAACCCCTGGCAAGTGGTCCTGTTCAACGACGAGGTACACAGTTTCGATGAGGTCATCCTTCAGATCCAGAAGGCCACCGGTTACGCCTTGGAAAAGGCCGTCGAACTAACCCTCCGGGTCCACAACAACGGTAAGGCCGTGGTTTATATCGGTTCCAAAGAGGACTGCGAGAAGGTGTCGGCTATTCTGGGACAGATAAAGCTCACGACCCTGGTGGAGAAGACCTGAAGCAAGGTTTTTTTCCACAAGGTCACGAAGTGATGGCAAAGGTTATTGGATAAAATCAAAGATGTAACTTCGTGAACTTTGTGTACTTCGTGGTGAGAGTTTGTAGTTATTCGGGTTATTCCAGTGGCCGGAAGCCCGAGACAAAGCCGTCGAATAGCTTCTGGGCGGACTTTTCGGGGTTCCAATCCTTGATGGGTTTACCCAAGGTCCCGGGGTCGGTCGAGGTCATGACGCCAACCCAATGGTATTGATGGTGTTTTCCAATAGCTGTGTAACTGACCATGGTGTGTTGTTGTCCAGCCCCGTTGTCCGTATCAATGCTCTTCTCGAATTCAAGCCCACCCGCAATGAGGGTCCCGGCAGGTTCCCCTAGATCGTCCATGGGTTTTTCCGTAGCCTCGCCATTCTCGGCGGCTGAAACTTCCAAAGTGATGTTGGCTTCCTTGATCCATTCCTGGCCCTTGATAAGGGGAAGGGTGATCTTGACGGTGCAGCCTTCCTGTATCTCGAGCTTGGCGTCCTTGGGGTAACGGAGGCTGAAGCCGCATTCCTTGTTCTGAAGAACCGAAAAGTTACTGGGGATCTTGGTCTTTCCATTGGCAATATTGGACAGGGAGAACAGGACCGCTAAGGCCATGAAGCCGATCTTATTTCGCGGGCTTTTCATTCTTGGTCTCCCCAGGCTTAACTTCCTTTTTGGATTCGGCGTTCTTGACCGCTTCTTTTTGTTTGATCGTCACCAAGCAGGAGACCGACTTGAAATAAGGGGTCTTGCCTTCCTCCGCGTCCCCAATGTTGTATTCCAATATCCTTATCTCGGCGTCGAACCCAGGGTAGTGAAGGACCCGCAAAACGCCCCTGTCCTTCGGGGTTCCCGGTCCCGGTTTGACGGGTCGGGATGCCGAATTGTCCTGGGTGCGGAAATCGGTGACCGCCAGGTCCCGCAGGGTCGGGCCGGTCGGTTCGTCCGCCGTCAATGGCGTTTGGAAGGCTTCATCCTTGGAGAAAGCGAAATGATAACCCGCCACGTCCTTTTCGACGGTTTCGGTGGTGACTTGAAGGAACAAGTCCTCCCAAACTTTCAGGGAGTAACGGGTTTCGTCGCCCGAGGGGGTGCCGGGCAGGCCTTCAGCTTTCTCGCCTTGAAAGGAAAGATAGACCGACGCCACGCTCAAGGGATCCTTGGGTCCGTTATGGTCGAACTTGGCCACGATATTGTTGTCGTCCTTGGCCCTAACTGAACCGGCCAAGAGGTTCAAACAGGCCGCCAACACTAGGATGTTTCTATTCATATTAACCCCCTCTGATTCCTGTTTTGATCGGTACTAATGAGTCGACATTTTAGGGAAAGAGCACCTACAAGACCATGGCTGGGAATGTTTGAAGTAAATGTATCAAAAAGGCCCTCTTTCCGCTATTGTATGGCCCGTCGGTATGCCAGCCCGTTCCATCCTCTTTTTGTAACAGGCTCGCCCAGTCACTTTCCTGCGAAGTCACTCTGTGAAAATGTCTCGGCCAGCATCCCGCATTTTCGAACATAGTTCGAACTGTATCCAAGTAGGCCAGGACAGGTCCAGACGCTTAGATTTTTCCTTTCCCTTGATACCGCAATAAAATCGAATAGGACATAACGATGGAAAGTTTCCAAGAATTGGGACTGCCCGCTTTTTTGGCGCAGAACCTGAAGCAGATGAATTTTATGAAGCCCACTCCGGTGCAGGCCCAGGCTATCCCCTCGGCCCTCGAGGGAAAGGATGTCATCGCCTCGGCCCAGACGGGCACGGGGAAGACTGCCGCTTTCGGCATTCCGCTGTTGAACTACCTGGAGAATCATAAGGACAAGATGGCCGTCATCTTGACGCCCACCCGGGAATTGGCCGTACAGGTGCTGGACGTCCTTCGCAAGCTTTCCGGAAACCACCATTTAGGCGGGTCGGTGCTCTTGATCGGGGGCGCTCCCATGGGGCCCCAGCTGACCATCCTTTCCCGTAAGCCACGGCTCATCATCGGCACGCCGGGCCGGGTCATCGACCATTTGCACCGGGGTTCGCTTGTTTTGGCCAACGCCGGGTTCCTCGTGCTGGATGAGGCCGACCGGATGCTCGATATGGGATTCGCTCCCCAATTGGAAGAGATCCGCAAAAAGCTTTCTCCGCAAAGACAGACCCTGCTTTTCTCCGCGACCCTTCCGGGAAATATCCAGGAGATGGGCGCCCGTTACTTGAAGGACCCCGTGCGCATTACGGTGGGGACTTCTACCCAGCCCATCCAGAAGATCGATCAAATGGTCATCTATACCAGTGAGGCCAATAAGCCCCCCGAGTTGATGGGGGAATTGAACGAGAGGCAAGGCTCGGTCCTGATCTTCGCCCGCACCCAGAACCGGGTGGACCGCATTACCGAACGATTGAAGGAACAGGGCGTCAAGGTGACCCGCATCCATGGGGGCCGCACCCAATCGCAGCGCCGCCAAGCCATCGAGCATTTCCGGGACGGGAGTTATCGCGTCCTAGTGGCCACCGACATCGCCGCCCGGGGTCTGGACATCCACCATATCGCCCACGTGATCAATTACGACCTGCCTCGCAATCCCGAGGACTATATCCACCGGGTGGGCCGCACGGCCCGGGCCGGGGCGGAAGGTTCCTCTTTGTGTTTCTTGACGGGGGAGGACCGCCAACAGTGGGAAAAGATCCTGAGGCTCATGAAGGTAACGAAGGAATCCATCAAGTCCAAACCCTCGCGGTTCGGGAACCAAACCCCGCAACCCTCCGTGGGACGGCCCCATACCCATGGAAAGGCTCCTCATCAAGGTCAGCGTCCAGGGAATCATGGCGGCGGCGGTCAACGTCGCTTCGAGCCCAGACAGCCGGGTCGGGAAGATCGTCCCCGGGAGCATCGACCGGACCATCGCCAAGACTCAAGGCCGGATTCGGGTTTTCGAAAGGAACATACCCATTCCGGGAGCGGAAGTTTCCGAGGGGACAAGCCTAGGCCGCAAGAGGGTTTCAACAAATTCCAAAAGGACCGGGGTTTCAAAAAGAACCGGCATCCGGAAGGCCGTCATCAGAAGCGTTCCGAACAGCACCACCAATCTTTCCAAAACAGGCCGGACCAAGGCAGGCCCGACCAAGTTCGGCCTGAAAGCCAGCCTTCAGGGTCGTTCCAAGCTGGGGAAGAACGGCAACCTACCGACAACCGGAGCACTTGGGAACGGAAAGTATTCGATAAAAAGCCGAATTACGGTGGGAACAGAGGACAGGCAAAGGGCGGGTTTTCCGACCACAGGTCCAACGACGGACGCCCGAAGAAACAGTTCGGCACTCCGCGCCATGAGGGTGGATTCAAGCGTCCGGGGTTCAAACCCCGGCCTCAAGGACACTCCAACCGTCCTGACAATCGGCCTAAGTTCTAACTAAACGGGATTTTCCGGCCACTTGTGCCGGGGATAGCGTCTTGAAAGTTCCTTGCGGATCTGGGGGTAATGGTTCTTCCAAAAACCTTCCAGATCGCTCGTGACCTGTACGGGTCGTTTGGCGGGGGAGAGCAGGTGGATCACCACCGGCACTCGGCCCTCAGCCACGGTCGGTCCCTTTTTCATCCCAAAAAAATCCTGGATGCGCGACTCAACCCAAGGTGGTTTTCCGGTCTCATAATGGAGAGCGGTTTTGCGGCCCGCGGCGAGAGTGACTTGGCCGGGGGCGGTGCGCTCCAACAAGGCCAGCTCTTTGGGCGTGAGCCTGGCCCTTAAGCTCGCCACCAAACCCGATTCTTTCAAATCCTCCAAGCTTCGACGGCCCTGGCAAAGTTCTTTCAGCGTTTCCCGAACGGTTTCCTCGGAAATTTCAGAAAAACCTTGGTTGTTATCGGCCGCGAATTTTACCCGGCTCAAAAAAGCCGCCAACTCCTCCGGATCGCAATAGGCCCCGGTCCCGGCCGCGAGGGCTTCCTTGAAGAGAAGGTCCCTTGCTTCGGGACCGAAGTCCTTGGCTTGCAGGGTCTTCTCATCCAAAACCAACTGTCCATATTTGAGGCGTTGGAACCCTTCCACTCTTTTGGCTTTGTCGTTCCACTGGCAGTTCTGTTCCTCGATGAGTTTGTCCGGAAAAAGATCCAGGAGCCAATCTTCCTCGATGGCGCAAAGGGAGCGGACCTTCACTTGAGACCTTGTTCCTTCGCCCGTTTCCTGGGCTTCCACCACCACGAAATAGTCGGAGCCCCGGGTCAAGGCATTGTCCTGGGTCTGGGCGGTGCCTCCCCCGCAAAGGACCAATTCCTTTTTGATCTCAGGCCTGACCTTGGCCACTCGGTCGGGAAAAGCGGCTAGGAGCCCCTTGGCCAATAGGTCGTGAATGGCTTGCTTCGGAAGGGAGGGATTTTTGGCGGGCTTTAACGCGCCGAATAACTGGTCTTCCAACCTTTTGGACTCGAAACCCGGTTTGTAATGCTTGAGTTCTTCCAAAAGGTCCGCCGAGGCGGCCCTTTCTTCGCTGATGAGGGCGGCCAAACGGCAGGCTTGTCGAAGGGCCTCGGGGTCGCCGGAGGCGGTCCCTTCTACCTCTAATAAGAATTTAGCGAGACGGGGAGCCAACGGAAACCGGGCCATGCGGCAGCCTGTCTCGGTGAGTTCGCCATCCAGTGTAGTGGCCCCTAGTTCGGCCAAAAGAACACGGGCAGACTCCAAGGACACCGGGGAAGGCTTGAGGAACCAAGGGAATTGGTCCGGGTCCTTCACGCCCAGGATCTTGAGGTCCAGGAGACTTTTGGAAAGATCGGTCCTGGAAATTTCCGGCAGGTCGAAAGAGGGGCGGTGCTCGAACTCGAATTTGGTGTAAAGGCGGATACAGAAACCTTCTTGGAGGCGTCCGGCACGGCCCGTTCTTTGCGCGGCCGAGGCCTGGCTGGCCGGGACAGTCACTAGGCTGGAGAGGCCTGACCAGGGAGAGACCCGGGCCTGACGGGTGAGGCCCGAATCGATGACGGCCGTGACGCCCGGAACGGTGATGGAGGTTTCGGCGAGGTTGGTCGAAAGGATGACCTTGTTTCCCCCGGTGGGTTTCAAGATGCGTTGTTGTTCCTCAACGGGTAGGTCTCCGTAAAGAGCGTGGACTTCCAGGTTGTCTTTTTGGAGGGCGGTTTGGCACCGCTTGATCTCCGCCAAGCCTGGCAGGAAGACCAAGGTTGTTCCCTGGATGCCTTTCCCGGCTAGCGCCCGTAGAGCTGATTTCACTTTGTGGTCCAAATAGGGTTCCTGGGGAAAGGGATGGTATTCGGTCGTGACCGGGAAAACCCGGCCGGAGCTTTTAAAAATAGGACAATTGGAAAGGTATTCGGAAAGGTTCTGCGCGTCCAAGGTGGCGCTCATGACCAAAAGCTTTAGGTCTGGGCGGGTAGTGGTTTGGAGCTTCTTGAGCCAGCCGAGACCCAGTTCCAAAGCCAGGCTTCTTTCGTGAAATTCATCTAAAATGACCATTGCCACCTTCGATAGAGTAGGGTCGGATTGGGCCAGGGGAAGCAGCATTCCATCGGTCATGAACCGAAGTCGGGTTTGGGGGCCGACGGACTTCTCGAAACGGAATTGGTAGCCCACTTTCTGGCCGGTCGCTTCGCCCAGTTCCTCGGCCACACGTTGGGCGGCCAGTTTGGCGGCCAAGCGCCTGGGCTGGAGGACCCAAATTTCTTTTCCCTGGGCAAAGGGGGCGGACAAGAAGGAAGGGGGAATTCGGGTGGTTTTACCGGCGCCCGGCTCGGCCACCACCACTGCGGCATTGCTCTTTTGCAAGGCTTCCAATATCTCGGGGATAAGCGGGTCAATGGGAAGGGGCGTTAAGGGTGTCGGGTTCATGGAAGCCATTTTTTCATTAGGAGAGCCCAATCAAAAGGATTATTTTGTATTAGTTCGAAGTTGCCCTACGATCCCAGAGCCTCAAAAGTCGACCGATCAACCCGTCTGAAGAGGGATTCCGACCATGCTTGAACCAGCCCTAGCCTATGAGGCGGCCACAGCGGTACGCGAACTGCGGGTAGCCCTTTCCAATTTCTTCCTTTATGCCACCGGTAACAACATGACCCTGCTGTCCATCCAGCGCTTCCTGGGCGCTTTGGAGAGCCTCTTTAAAAAACTGCCCTCCGTGACACTGGGAGAATCGGAAGGGCGTTTGGTGGTGGAGGCTACTACCCTGGATGAACGAACGACCGGTTCCACCAACATGCTCAAGGACCTTTTCCTGACCCATAAGATCCACAGTCTGACCTTTATGAAAGGCGTGGACGCCGAAGAGTTGAAGGCCTTTTTCTCCCTCCTCCGGCCCAAGGGATTGCCCGTGGGAATGTCCCTTTCCCAAGCCATGGTCCAGAAGTCCCTGCAATATATCCGCGTCAATGAGAAGGTCTTCGTGGCCTTGTCCGAAGGAGAAACGGTCGTTCAAAGCGACGCGGTACCCAAGGGCGAACAGAATATGCAAGAAGCTTTGGAAGCCCTGCAATATTTCCTCCAAATATTCGCCCGTGTCCGGCCCGAAAATAACAAAAGGGAAGTGGCCCAGAAGCTGATGGACAACATGGGTTCCTGGCTTCAAACCGAGGGGATGGGAACTTCCGACGGTCAAAAGACGGCCGGTCCTGAAGCCGCCAAGGCCTGGCTGGAAGTTTTGGGAACGGTGATGGCGCTCAAGAACGGCCTGGCCGCCCTCAAGACCCCAGATGAAATTAAAAATACCCAAGTCGGAATGGATGAGTTGGTCAAAAAGCTGGTGCTCTTGGGTCAGGAACAAGGTGTTGATATCAAAGAAGGGGAAATTCCATTGGTGGCACCCGCGTCCGTTGCGGAGAACGTTCCGCCGCCCCCGGCCGCGAAAGTGGAGAAGGATCCTCGGGTTGTGGCCATTGGGCAAGGAAAATTGGAAGCCTTTTGGGAACCTTCCCTTGAGGAAAAGGTGGATGAGGAATTCGAGGCCCTCCAGGACCCCGATCAAATGGATGTTTTCGAGGGCCTCTGGGAAGGGCTTTGGGAAAAGATATTCTCCGGGGACGAAAAGACCCAAGCGCTTTGCTTGCGGCACATGATTCGCCTGCGATGGGACCGCTTGCCCCGGGCTCTGCAGGTAGAAGGCCTGAAGAACCTGAGCAAATTACTTTTCGAGACCCGCCGGGCCTCCGTTTATCCCATCGGCCTAACCTTGGCCCAGGATTGGTTACCCCAGGAAATGGCCGGTCCGGATTGGACGCATCTATTGGAATTTGTGCGCGTTCTGAAGCAATTGGCCGATAAGCGTCCGCCAGCCTTCGACAAACAGAACCTGGCCGCCAAGGTGGCGTTGGAAACCATCTTCTGTGAACCTGTTCTCGAGTCTTGCCTGAAAAGGTACCAGGCGGGAACCCCTGAGGCCGCCAATTGCCTTAAGTTATGCGTGGCGCTCAATACTCAGGTGACATCCTTCCTTTTCATGAGAATGGAAGAGGAATTGGTCGAAAGTCCGGCCTGGACCAGGGCGGTCGAGTTCTTGAACGAGCTTCAAATGGCGGGCTTCCATGTTTACGAGGATTGGTTGGAGCGGCCCGAAAAAAAGGGCCAGATCGAGAAGTTCCTCGATGTTTTCAAGGTCACTCCCTTGACCGGCGAGATGGTGGATTATTTCGAGCGGCATTGGACCACTTTCAGCCCCACGGCCCAGGAGAAGATCCTGACCCTCATCGAGATATGGGACCGGAAGGGTTCGCGCCCGTTCCTTTTAAGGCTTTTGGAGAAACCTGAGACCCACGCGGCTTTTCACACCTTGCGCGTCCTCGGCAAGGTGGGTCTTGAGGGGGATGGGGTGGTCATGGCCGAATCGGTCAAGAGATTCCCGCCGCACGCCAAGGACCGGGAAAAATATTGGATCGAGGCTTGTCGGGCCTTGGGTGAATTAGGGGATAACACTGGGTTGGAAGCGCTCATGGAATGGGCGGCCAAATTCAAGTTGATCACCATCAAAAAAGAAGAAAAGACCTTGGCAGTGCGCCGGGCCGCCATTGAGGCCCTGGGTCATTTTCGGTCCAAAGCCGTTAAAACCTTCCTGGAAGGTTTGCATAGGGAAGGGGAGAAGGAACTGGCCCCCGTGGTGAACCAGGCCCTGAAGTCGGTGGACGAGAAGTTAAGCAAGTCGGCGCAGCCGAAGTACGAATAAAATAATTTTCACCACAGGTTGCCTTCGGCAACCACAGAGGGCACAGAGTAAGGATTTTTGGGTGTCATTGCGAGGAATGGCCGCCGAATAGGCGGCTGTTGATGACGAAGCAACCCCGGTTCAAATAATTATTTCTAAAGAAAGGCTTTCCATGCAAAAAGTTTTTACTTTCTTTTTTACCTTTGCACTTTTGAATCTTTGCACTTTTTTACCCGCCTTTTCCCAACCTTCCCCCGCCATGCCGGGCAAGAACGTGCCCGCTATCAAGGTCGATACGGTGGGTTATCCCTCGGGCTGGCCCAAAATGGCGGTCTTCAACGTGAACCCCAAAGGCGCCGTGATCAAAACGGAAAAAGGCAAGGTGGCTTACAAGGTCAAGGCAGCCGATATCCATTCCTTCGGGGTGGACCCGGCCTCCAAGGACCCGGTTTGGCAAGTGGACTTCTCTGCGCTCTCGGCTGCCGATCGTTATTACTTCCAAGCTGGGAAAGCCAAGTCTGACCCCTTTTCCATCGGTCTTGGTCTTTATGAGGAAGCCCTTCAGGCTTCCATCAAGAGTTTTTATTATCAACGTTGCCGCACGGCCTTGACCGAGCCTTTCGCCAAATGGAAAGACCATTCTTATACTCGCAGCGGTCCTTGCCATGCTCATGCCGAGGTGGGTTGGGATATGGCGGACTATCCCCAGAAAAAGAACAAGTTCGTCATGGACGCCGGCTGGCATGACGCGGGCAACTTCGACATGTATGTCTGCTCCACCGCCCCCACCTGCCAAGCCATCTTGCTGGCTTATGAGCGCCATCCGGAATTGTTCAAAAGCATGAACTTGAATATCCCTGAGTCCGGTAACGGCACGCCCGATATCCTCAACGAATGCCGTTGGGGCTTAAGGTGGGTTCTTTGTATGCAGGATAAAAATGGAGGATTCCACGCCCGCGACGCGGTTTTCGATTGGTCCCCCACGGGTCCGGCCGATGAGGACAATAAGACCCGCTGGGTAGCGGGAGTGGGTACGGTTTCCACGGCCAAGGCCTGCGCGGCCTTAGCCCTAGCGGCGAGGGTTTACGCCCCCTTTGACGCGGTTTTCGCTAAGCGATGCGGGGAAGCGGCCCAGAAAGGCTGGGATTTTCTTCAAGGTCATCCGAAGCACATCGTCCTGGACAATCATGGAAGCGAGCAAACCGTTTGGGACGAGGGGGCCGATATGCCCCAGGAGGGCGGCTGCCGCTTGGCCGCGGCGGTGGAGATGTGGAGGACTTACGGGAAGCCCGAATATCTCGAGGCCGCCCAAGGTTATTTGAAAGAGCCCCAAACCCAAGCCCTCATGCTCATGCGGGGCGCCTGGGTGGATATCGCCCGCTGGCCGGTGGTCGAATTGGCCGAGGATAAAAAGGTTCCGACGGAAACGCGGGACGATTGTAAAAAGAGGGTCTTGGACGCTTGCGCCACGGTGCGGGATTTCGTGGAAAAGAGCGACGGCTACCGTTGCGTTCAGGGCATGGATGGATATATCTGGAGCAGTAATGAGATCATGATGCAGGAGGCCTTCTTGTTGGCGGAAGCCGCCAAGTTGGACCCGACCCAAACCTGGGCCAAGGAAGCGGCCCGGGACCAATGGCATTGGATATTGGGCCGGAACCCCAACGGGTTTTCCATGGTCACATCTATCGGTAAGGAACCCAATGCTTTGTACCATTGCGAGTGGGGAAAGTCCCCCGCGCCGCCCCCAGGTTATTTGGAGGGCGGTCCCAACAGTCATAACGCTGCTTTTTTAGCGCCTGATGCCCCGGCGAAGGCCCTGCTTTGGGACAATCCCAAGCCCCTCAACTCAGGTCTTCCCGCTCATCATCTTTGGCATTGGGAAGAAAGCGACTTGTGGGATGGCGGGTTCGTGCCCAGGGACAAGTGGGATACGGGTTGGTGGGTGGTCACCGAGCCGGATATCAATAGCAACGCGGATTTCATCCTGGCCGCCGCTGAATTTCAGGAATAAATCTAAATCAATTGAAACAGGGATGAACGCGGATAAACGCTGATAAAACCTGCCGGTCATCCCTGAGGCCCGAAAGTCTTCCGTGTTGAAGTGATGATCGATTTCTATTTGCGTTCATCTGCGTTAATCATTGTTCCAGAGGTTTTAATGTTCTTTTCTTGGCCGGACCTGTTGTTGGTGGTTGCCGCTTTTTTTGGTGGAGCCCTTAATTCCATCGCGGGAGGGGGGACCTTTCTTACTTTTCCCGCGCTCATTTTTTACGGCATTCCCCCCATCACCGCCAACGCTTCTAGCACGGTGGCGCTTTTTCCTGGTTCCTTCGCCGCGACTTGGGCCTATCGGAATAAGTTCGGTGTCGTGACCCAGCTCAAGGTTTCCCACGCGGTCATCGTGAGCCTAGTGGGTGGGTTCTTGGGCGCGGAGCTGCTGTTAAAAACGCCCGAATCCAGTTTCAAGACCCTTATCCCTTACCTCATCCTCTTCGCCACCCTGCTTTTTACCTTTGGTCGCAACATAACGGACTTCCTACAAAGGCGGTTCCGAATACCGCCCTGGATCATGCTGATAGGCGCTTTTTTAACGGCCATCTATGGCGGGTATTTCGGGGGAGGTATCGGCATCCTACTTTTAGCTTTCATGGCCCTTATCGGGATGAAAGACCTTCACGCCATGAACGCGGTGAAGACCCTTTTGGCGGGTTGCCTTAACGCGGTGGCGGTCGTGCTTTTTATCTCTGTCCGCGCCGTGGATTGGCGTGTGGTCTTGCCGATGGTGGTGGGCGCCATGGCCGGTGGTTTTGTGGGGGCTTCGGTGGCCCAAAGGATCAACCAAGTGGTTTTGAAACATTTCATTTCAGTGGTGGGGTTCGGACTGACGGTTTATTTTTTCGTGCGTTGACGAAAAGAAGTCTCAATGTCCCGGTGTGGGGACGGGGATCAGGCACATCATCGAAAGAATGGCCACCAGGAAAACGTATTGGATAAGGCCTGTCATGTCCGGTTCCTTGGGGCTGTTCCTGTCCAAGGCCTTGATGACCCCGAAGATCATGAGTACTAATAGCAACCCTTCCTGAGTGATCCCCCAAGCCGCTCCTACAGCCGCGACCGCGGCCCAGCGTTGCCATCTTGAAAGAGCGTGGAATCCCCGTCCCCCATCCAATTGCCAGAAGGGCAGGAGATTGAACAAGTTGATCCAGGCGCCGATGCGGGCGATGGCCGCGAAGACCATGTCCCCGGTCGCGTAATACAAAGCATAGGCCGCAAGGGCCGCCCCAAGGCCCCAAGTGGGTCCGGCTAAGCCCACTCTCGAGTCTTCCCTTGGGTCGGTGAGTGTCTGCTTGACCCGAATGATGGCTCCGACAAAGGGAATGAAGACCGGAGCCGTGGCTTTGATGCCGTAATGATTCAGCGACACCACATGGCCCATTTCATGGATATAGATGGAAAGCACGAATCCCAAAGCGAACTTCCATCCCCACATCTGGCAATAGATCCCAAAGAACAACAGCATCGAGAAGAGGGTGTGAAGTTTGGTGAGCCCCAACAAGAGCACCTTGAATTTCGAAAAGAGAACCACCAGCAATCCAAAAAGGCCGGCCTTACCCCCGCCGTTTTTTCCGAAGAGAGAGGTTGAGGGTTTGGCCCTACGTGAGGTGTTCTGGGGTGTTTGAGGGGCGAGGCCGTCCAATTGCAGGCTTAGGGTCTCGATCCGGTCCTTGATGGTTTGGCGTTGGATGGAACCCAAAGGGAGCAATTCAAAAGCTTGCCGCCAGGCGGCCAAGGCATCCGAAAGACGGTTTTCCTGTTCGGCTTGAAGCGCTGGGTCGGACAGCTGCTTAAGCTCGTTCGCGTAAACCAATCGTTGGCAAGAGGGACAATACAAAAGGTGGGGAGGGATTTGACCACCGCATTGGGGACAAGTGGGAATGGCTGTCGGGCTGGGTGTCATGGGGTCGGAGAGGACAAAGGTGTAGCGGAAATGGAAGGCGTATCGGTGGCGATGGGCGTCGTGGTTTCGGAAGGGGAAGGGCTCTCTGCGATGTTCATGATAGCGCTGGGGGGCAATTCAGTGGGAGTGGGAGTCACGGGAATCGCGGAATGGCCTTCGGAGGACGCGGCCGCTGGTTGGACAGCCGCCGAATTGGTCGAAGGCGTGGGAGCCGGGCTTTCTGCGGTCGGAGCGGGATCCGCCGCGGGCATGGGCGCGACTGTTTTGGCATCTCCCGCCATGAAGTAGAAAACAAGACCCGCCAGCCCCAGGATGACGACGGCGATCACCGCACCGATGGCCAAAGAAGGGCGGGTGCTTTTTGCGGGCTTTGCTCCCATCTTTTCATTGCAGTCGAAACAATAGATCTTCCCGTCCACCTTGAAGTAGGTTCCCGCGATCTTCTGTCCGCAACCAGCGCACACGAGATGCGTTTGTTCCATGGATCCGGATCTGTCGTTCGGTTGGGGGGCCATGCTTCTCTCGATTCACGGAAAGTTCAGGGACGTCATTATACAGGAGAAAGGCCAGGAGGCCTTTGCCCCTATTTGGACAGGTTAATGGAATTGCCCCACCAGCACGAAATAAAGGGCTCCGAAGCCCTGGGCGGCACAAATAAAGATCAGGCCCCACTTGAGCCAAGGGGAAGGGTGGCGTTTCCACAGTAAGAAGCAACATCCTACGACTAAGGCCCACTCGGCCGGG
>CAZLND010000027.1:0-15710 GCA_964560635.1 uncultured bacterium
ATTTTATCAAGAGGGTTCAAATGAGGCCGGGTTCGCAGGACATTGTAATCCATCCCGCGGATCTTATTGAGGATTCCCTGGCCGCCCAAATAAGTGGCCTTAAGTTCCAGTTGGAGCCGTCCACCCACCGAGTGGAGCAGGGGATGGCCCTTTCGAAAATAGTTTTCAGTAAAATCCACGGCCTTTTCAACCAAAAGACGGGCTTGAGGGGAATCTTTCAAGCTTAAGAGTTCCTTTTCTTTGAGTCCGACCTGTTTGAGCTCGCTCAAAGGGTAATAAATTCGGTTTCTTTTCAGATCGACGGAGCTGTCCTGCCAAAAGTTGATGAGTTGAAGGCCGCTACAGATGAAATCCGAATAGCGGTGAAGCTTTTCATCCCGAATTCCCGCGATATAAAGGACCATTCGGCCCACGGGGTTGGCGCTATGACGACAGTAGTAGAGCACTGAATCCCAATTCTTATACCGATGGATGGTGACGTCCATTCGAAAGGCCTCTAAAAGTTGGAAAGGAAGCCTAATGGGAATGTGGATAACTTTCATCGTGTGGGCGAAGGCACGAAGGATAGGTGACGCTTTTCTCCCTGCGAGGGCTCCTTTGAGTTCTTTTCCCCATCGCGAGAGTAGGGTAATCCGTTTTCCTTCGAAGCGATCCTCGTCCGCGAAGTCATCGGCGGTGCGGGCGAAGGCATAAAGGGAGGCAATATGGGGGCGGGAGGCCTTAGGCATGAGCAAAGAAGCCACGGGAAAGTTCTCGTAATGCCGGGAAGCCAACTTTTGGCACTCTTCGTAGTCTTTTCGAAGGGAAATGGGAATTTCGGGGCTCATGCAGAAAGGATAAGGGCAGGGGCTTGGGAAACGAAACGATTATTTATCCCCGTCATCCTTGCGTAAGTAGTTGTAAAGAAGGGCGGCGAAGACAGCCCCCAACAATGGTCCCACGATATAGATCCACATCTGGCCGAGTTGGCCTTGGAAGAGGGCGGGGGCGAGGGAGCGGGCGGGGTTCATGGAAGCGCCCGTTACCGGACCGCCCACGAAGGCCGCCAGCATGACGGTGGCGCCAATGGCGGCCCCGGCCATGGTGCCTTCGGCGCGGGTATCGGTGGCCACGGCCATGATGACGAACATGAGGAAGAAGGTCAGGACCCCTTCCCAGGCCAGGGCCTGCGGGGGTTGCACTGAGGAGAAGGTGGTCCCGTAGGTCCGGCCGATGGGAAGCAGAAGGGTCAAGGTCCCGATGGCCAAGAGGGCCCCGGTGAATTGGGCGATCCAATAATAAAGAACGTTTTTCACGGGGAAATGACGGCCCACCGCGAAAGCCAGGGTGACGGCGGGATTGAAATGGGCGCCGGAGATATGGCCTACCGCGTAGATCATCACGGCCACCGCCAACCCGAACACGATAGGAATGACACCGGGGGTTATCGTTCCCGGAAAACGTTCGGCCACCATGATGCTGCCGCACCCAGCGAAGACCAGGGTGAAGGTGCCAATGAACTCGGCCAGGGACCTTTTCCAAAGGGTCATGAGAGCATCCCTTCGACAGAGGCCTTCTTGAACTTCACCTGGATCATATCGCGGACCTTTCGGAACTCCTTCAGATATTCCTCATTGGGCTCTTCGGTCTGGGGCGGGTCGGGAAAGGACCAATGGAGGCGATGTTTGGCCCCGGGGAAGACCGGGCAAGTCTCATTGGCGTTGTCGCAAACGGTGATGACATAATCGAAAGGCTGGTCGAGGAACTTCTCCAGACTTTTAGAGCTTTGACGAGAAATGTCGATGCCCAATTCCTTCATGACCCGAATGGCGTTGGCGTTCACGTGGGAGGCGATGGTGCCGGCGCTTTCCACCTCGAACTTATCCGAGCCGTAATGCCGCAGGAATCCCTCAGCCATTTGAGAACGACAAGAATTCTTGGTGCAAAGGATAAGAACGCGTTCTTTCATCTTTAATTCCTTATCGGGAGAAGTTTTAAGAGGGGCAGCAAGCCGAATCCTTCACTTGAGAGGAATGGACGGGAAGCTGTTCATAAACGTAAAAAACCTCCCAAGCGTTGCCGTCTGGATCCTCGAACCAAAGCTTATCCTGCCGGGCGAAACAACAAGCCGTTTGGGTCTCGACCCGCTTGACCAAACCTTGGGATTGGAGCTTTTGCTGCCATTGATTCAATTCGGCGGGCGAGCCCACTTCGATTCCCAAGTGGTTGACCCGGCTGGCCGGATGGCCCTCATGGCTTTGCATTGAAAAATTGAGGGAAGGTTCTTGGAGGTCGAATTTCGCGTAGTTGTCCGTTTGTTTTTGAGGTTCCTGGCCGAAGACCCTTTTATAGAACTCGACCGACCCGGCTACGTTCTTAACATCGATGGAAAGATGTGCCCTCATTTTTTGCTCCTTACCTTTCTTTTCCCCGCCCAGCCGCCCAGGACGGTCTTGAGTTTCTTTTTCATTCGGTTCAGTTCACGGCTTTTTTCCTCGAACTCATGGATCTTCTTGCTGAATAAGTTAACGGTCAGGTCGCAGCAAGGACCCAGGCCTTTGTCCCCGCAGCAAGTGATCTCCGTTATCTCTTTCAAGGTCAAACCCAAGTCCTGCGCTTTCTGGATGAATTGAAGCCTTTCGACAGTTTCCGCCGGATAAAGCCGAAAGCCGCCCGGCTTGCGGGGCGGCGCCATCAAGAGCCCCCTTTTTTCGTAATACCGAATGGTATGGATGGAGAGGCCCGTGTTCTTGGCGACCTCGCCGATCTGGAGAAAAGAAGGATTTTTCATAGCGGCTCCAATGGGGGAGAAGATACAATCTAGAGCATACTCTAGGGTCAAGGCCTGGATTAATCCACTGCGAGGAATAGAGTGAAGAAAGAAAAACATAGGGAATCCATCGTTCCTGCCATTGGGAAACCGGCTATTTCCAGCGAGCCGGTGATCGAAAAGGAAGTCCCGCCTTTGGAAGAGAACTTCACCTTGTCCGCCGGTTCCTGTTGCGATGATGGGGCCAGCGACTAAAACGTATCCCCCCGATATCTTTTGTCCCTAACTGGTGATAATTTCCCTGGCCCGATATAATTCCCGTTATTCAGGTCGATATTTATCAAACGAACTTTATTTCAAGGACCTTCCTGATGCGAAAGAGATTCTCGGCTGTTTTCCTTCTATCCTTTTTTCTCCCCCTCATTGTTTCCGCCATTACCCCTGTTTCCCAATACAACGACCTTGTGGCCGGGGAAGGGGAGGCGGGTTACCGGGATGGACCTTTTTACCGGGCCCAATTCAACCACCCCAGCGGGTTGGCCCTGAGCGCCGATGGCACCAAGCTCTACGTGGCCGACCGGGACAACCACTGCCTCCGGCAGATCGACCTGGAAAATAACAACGAGGTTTCCACACTGGCGGGAACGGGAAAGTCGGGAACTCAGGACGGATCTTTGCTCCAAGCGTCCTTTGAAAAACCCCTCCTTCTCCTCACGCTCCCGGAGAACCGGCTATTGGTCTATGACGAAAAAACCCTTTGCCTGCGGTTGTTGGACCTGAACCAAAAGCAAGTTTCGACCTTTTTCCCACTCAAAGACCTGACAGCCAATGGGATCATCAAAGGTGTCTTCGTCCAAATGACCTGCGATCCCAAGGGGGAGTTCCTGTATTTCACCCAGGGTTACAGGGCCATTGGGCGGATCAACCTGAAGACCAAGGAATCGAGTTACCTCACCTATGATCCCAAGCCGCTCCCCAATCCGGCGGCCTTGGGGTGGTATCAAGGCCAGCTTTGCGTGACCAACGCCCATGAGTCCACGGTATTCCTTATGAACCTGTCCCCTGATAAGAGTGGGGAAGCTGCTCCTGTTTCCCTCAGCACCCTCGCCAAAGGCGATGAGATCGTGTCCCTCTTTTCCTCGGATAAAACCCTCTACGCTTTCCAAGCCGCCGATTCTCCCTGGGTCAAGTTGGCTCCCAAGGCGGCGGAGGTGAGGATGATGTCGGTTTGGGGGAGCTTCCCCGAGGACAAGAGCAAGGAGTTGGATCATTTCCTCCAGTTCAACCCCAACTTTCCGCCCGGAGTAGTGGTAGCGCCGGGAGAAGCGCAGAGATTCTTCGTGGCCGAACCTCAATTGAATTGCGTGATGAGCTTGCGGGACTATTCCTTTTGGGAGTACAAGGATTCCCGGGACGATGAATATATGAATCCCAACGGCTTGCGGGACTTCACCTATCCCGTGGTGAAACCACCGCATACTTTCCGCATCCTGCTCATGGGAGATTCCCACCTTTATTACGAAAAGGAAGGGGAAAAACGCCTGCCCACGGCGACCTTCAACCGGCAGGAAACGGTGGGAAAAAAACTGGAAGCCATGCTGAATTTCGAGGCTTCCCTTCAAAGCTCCCCTTGGCATTACCAGGTCCTGACCCTGGCCTATGAAAGGTACAGCCCCATCCCGGTTTGGGCTTATATCCAAGGACCCAAATTCATCGAGGAGTTCGACGTGGATATGGCCCTGCTCATTTTCTCGGCTGACTTCAGCACTTCCACTTATTTTGAGGTCCCTTACTTAAAGAAAGAAGGCATCCCTAACTGGCTCAACAATGACAGCGAATTCCGATTGGCGCCCATGTCCGAAAAATTGGCGCAAGACCCGGTGTTGAGGGACTTTTATGAGCGTTGTGTGGCCCATGATTGGGTCAAGAAAGGCAAGTGGGGCATCGAAACGCCTTTCAACTTAATGGTCGCGGATCCCAATGTCCGGAAGGACCTTTCAAAGCTTTGCGAGAAACCCTTGGGACTCCTGCGGGACAAACTCCATGGGTTGCGAACCAAACAGGGCAAGCCCATCGATTTGCACGTTCTTTTCATGCCCTTGGGTGTCGCGGGCGGTCCCTTTCCCAATGAAGCCTTCCGCGGTTTCTGGGAGGAGGTTTGCAAGGAGCAGGGTTTGGACTTCACGGACCTGATGGACCCCTTCGTCGTGCTCCGGACCAGCGCTTTCCCTAGCACCGAACTTTGGGGATTCGCCCATTTCGATCAGAACGGCCACAGTCTTTTCTCTTATATCCTGGCCCGGGAGATATTCCAGAAGGGTTGGCTACCACCGGCTGGGCATTGAGGGCGGATTCGAGCCAACCGCCGGTGTAAAAGTGATAAACTGCGAAGGCTTTTAAAAAAGCCCGGGACCTTACTTTTATGAAGCTTTCCAAATCCTTCCTCGTCGGCACCTGCGTTGCTTTCTTCGGATTATTGATCCTTTCTGAAATAGCCCTTCGCCTCACTGTTCCCATGGGTTTTTGGTACCGGCATTTCGACATCTCCGGCGACATGACCAGCCTGGCTGAATTGCGGGACCGCTTGAGCTACAGTCCCCGGCGATTTCCCGATGACCGTCCCCCTTTGCTTTTAGGGGATAGCGTTTTAGGGGCCAGCGCCCTGATGGAACACCGGATACCGGGGGCCAGGCAAAAGACACTTTCTTATTACTTAAAAGAAAACATTAGAGAATCAGACTTTAGTGGCCCTCACACGGGCCCTCTCTTAGATCCAGGATTTCGTGCCATCAGTCTGGGGTCCGACGGCATTCTTCTCCCTGACATCGAGGGCCTCAGCGCTGAATTCTCCGCCCATCCTCCCGAAAAAATCCTTCTCCTGCTCAACTTCCGAATGTTCTCAAAGGAGTTCGGCGAAGGGAAAAAAGCCATCTCCCGTCATTTCCTCTTGTCCAACTTGTCGGCGGACCTCCAAAAGAAGTTAGCCTCCGATCCGCCCCCTACGGAGGAGGCTCAATTGAGCGACAGGCTCTATGCCTGGATGTGCGACCACTGGTTCCTTTTCCGCGAGACCCAGGCCGCCAAGGTCCTTTGGTACTACCCCAGCCAAAAGGATTTCTTCCAAAGGGGATTGGAGCATTTCGTGAAAAAAAACGAGGCCCAATCGGACATCATCGAAGCGGCCCTGAAACAAAAGGTAGTTTCCTATTACCAACCGTATCTTTGGGATCCCTCGGCCCTTCCTTTGACCTGCTTGAAGAAGGTTTTAGATGATTGGACGAAGCAACATATCCCTGTCGAAGTGGTACTGACCCCGCAAAACCGGAAATTCCTGGGAAGCGACCTGGATAAGCCCAGTTTCGAGAAGAACCGTAAGACACTCGAAAGTTTCATGAAGGCTTATCGGCCGGCTGGATTGATCTACCGAGATTGGGCGGACCGATATCCGTCGTCATTCTTCCTCGACCATTGTCATTTAACGCCTGAGGGTAACGAACAATATGCAAAGGACTTGGCTAACCTGCCAGGGAAAGGGAAGCCATGAAAAAACCGTCGACTCCAACTACTTCCGCCTACCTTCCCTTGTCCTATCAGGGCGAAAAGCGGTTTTTTCATCCGTCCGACCATTTCTGGAAGGGATTCGTCTTGGGAGTCCTATTGTTCGCCCTGTTCTTGGCGATCTTGCTCTTTTCGGGCGACCTATCGGCGTCCAAATTCATCTACGTGGATTTTTAAATGATCTTCAACACCAGTTGGTTCCTGATTTTCTTCCTGATCTTTTATTTTTTTCTATGGCTGATGCCCACGGCCCGGGTGCGGTTCTATTACGTCCTCACTTGCAGCGCCATCTTCCATTACCATTTCGCCGGTCCGGCCGGGATCAAACCCATTATCGTCATGGCGGTCATCACCTTTTTCTTCGCCATGTGGCTTCCCAAGCTACAGGCGGGAAGTTCCAAGAAGAAGTGGGTCTTCGGCCTAGCCCTTCTGGTGCCCATCGTCGGCCTTTTGTTCTATAAATACCGGGCCCTTTTGTTGGGGGCCCTGGCTCCCATGGTAGGCGGTTCCTTCGGAGAATGGCTTTCGGCCAACGCCGTCCAACCCGCTATGCCGCTGGCTATTTCTTTTTTCACTTTCGAGTTCGTGCATTACCTGACCGACGTCTATCACGGACATGGGGAACCGGTGAAGAACCCTTTCAAGTTCGGCATCTTCTGTATCTTCTTCCCGTCCATCGTGTCCGGGCCCATCAAGCGGTTCCAGCCCTTCTTGACCCAATTGGAAAATGGATTGGAGCGGCCCCCGGTGGAAAAGGCCCTGATGGGGCTGGCGCAGCTGCTCATGGGATTCTTCAAGAAGTTGGTCATCGCCGACAACGCCACGATGGTCATCCATCTTTTGGAGAAGCGTACGGACCTGACCTTCGGGCCGGTCTGTCTCTTGATGGCGCTTCTCTCCATCCGCATCCTTTTTGACTTCAGCGGCTATAGCGATATCGCTATCGGGCTCGGCAAGATGATCGGGTTGGACTTACCGGCGAACTTCAATTTCCCCTATATCGCCGATAGCATCACCGACTTTTGGAGGCGCTGGCACATGTCCTTGAGCAGTTGGATAAGGGATTACATCTATATCCCCATGGGCGGGAACCGCGTGAGTTTGTGGCGGAAATTCCTCAACCTGATGGTGACTATGTTCGTTTGTGGACTTTGGCACGGGGCCAGTTGGCATTTTGGCCTTTGGGGAATGTATCATGGAGCTGGATTGGCCCTGCACAACCTGTGGGAAAAATCAGGTCCAGGCCAGAAGTGGGCGGCCCTGCCCTTTAGCCGCTGGGTGAGCATCGGCGTGACCAATCTTTTCGTGGCTTACGGATGGCTTTTGTTCTTCTATCCCGTTGCGGACGTTGTCAAATACACGAAGCACCTATTCCAGTTCTAACGGAGGAACGCATGCGGTATCTGTTCTTCATTCTTTTGGCATCCTTAGGTGGGGCGGCCTTTGCCCAGGAACACCCGGCCTCAATGAGCCCGGACCCCACGAATACTCCGGTCCCGGTCATTTCCAATTGGAAAGCTTCCACTGTTCCCTGGGATAACTGGTTCAAGATGAACGCCACCGTTACCGACAAGACTGACCATATCCATTTTTTCTGGAATGCCCAGGACTTCAAACTGAATTTTGAGGGGAAGGACAAGAAACAGCATTTGGCCCAGGCGGCCCTGCAATTGGTTTCCCGCCTCTATCCGGCGGACGCCAAGTCGGATGATATGCGGGTGGATATCGTCTACGTATTGGAACGGGATTCCTACGGCATGCCCAAATGGGACAGCATGCAACAGGTGGCCCATTTGGAATTTTCAAAGGCCAAGGCCGCGAAACTCGCCAAAAACAACAAACCCCTCACCGACGCCCAAATGAAAAAGGTCTTCGCCAAGTTCGAGATCTATTAAGTCAATGAGGCGGTTTTTCCTTTCCCTTTTTCTTCTCTTAGCCACCGTTCCGGCCTGGGCGCTCCTTCCAATGTTTGGCTTCAATGACTTGGTGGCGGGTGAAGGCACTGCAGGCCTTGTGGACGGTCCCTTTTATTCCGCGCAGTTCCATAGTCCCGAGGGCTTGGCCATCAATCCAGAGGGAACACGGCTTTACGTGGCCGACCGAGACAATAACTGCATTCGGGTCATCGACCTGGACCATGGCAACCAAGTCTCCACCTTGACGGGCCAGATCCAAAGCGGCAACGCGGACGGGCCTTTCGAGACCGCCCTTTTCCACAGCCCCCTCACCTTGGCTTACCTTCCCGGGGATCGCCTCGCGGTCAACGACTACGACAATGCCCGTATCCGCCTTTTGGACCTGAAAACCAGAAGTGTTTCTACTCTAGCTGGAACGGGTGTCTCGGGGATCAAGGACGGGGAGGGGTCCCAAGCTTTGCTGGGCCCGGTCCACAATATGGTTTACCTGACCACGGACGATGCCCTTTACTTCACCCAGCCCCGGGACGGGGCGCTTCGAAAGATCGATCTGAAGACCAAGACCGTCATTACGGTCCTCAGCCACCATCCCTTCTTGCCCAACCCAACGGCCCTTTGCGTGGGGAACGACAAACTCTATGTAGCCGACCAATATGCCTCCCAGGTCTATGTGGCGACCCCACTCGACAAGGCCAAGCCGGGGGATAATTATCTAGTGGGCCTGCGCGCGGTCGCTTCGGGAGAAAAGATCAAGGCTTTGGGTTTCAGCGGGAACTGCCTCTACGCCCTCCAGGTGGATGAGAACCAACCTTTTCAAAGACTTCTGCCCGAAAGGCCCATCACTTTCGTTTCCGTTTGGGGAGACGCCATCACTAGGCCCACTCGGGACGTTTTTTTCTCGGACCTATTGAACCCCCTGCCGCAGTCCCTCGTGGCGGACCCCCGCTCGGAACGAAGGTTCTTCATCGCCCATCCCAGCCTCAACAATATCTCCGCCTTGCGGGAACTTTCCCAGGCCGACCTCAATCGGGCGGACGCCCTCAATAAACAAGCGATGGCGGATTTCGAGTACCCCCTTATCAAACCCGCCAAGACCTATCGCATCCTGCTCATCGGCGATTCCCACACTTTCAACATGTACGAGTCGGACATGAAAAAAAGGGGATGGGAAGGTTACAACCGCATGGTTTCCCTTTCGAAACGTTTGGAGTTGGACCTGAACACCTTGGCCGCCTTGGAGGATGAGCCCACCCATTTTGAAGTGCTGCATGACGGCCGGAATTCAGGGGAGCCCTTGAATGTGTGGCCCTATTACGTGGTCCCCGGGTTGGTCCAAAAATACGACGTGGACCTGGTCCTTTATGTGGTGGAGCCCCTTTATTTCATTAATTACTTCGTGAGTTATTACCAGTGGCCTTTGACGAAGGAAGGGATCCCGGCCCAAAAGATGGACCCGGAGTTCCTATTACAACCCCTTACCAGCAGGATCCCCAAAGGCGCGCCTCGCCGGTTTTTCGATCTTTGCTCAGCGAAAAAAATACTGACTATCCGCAAGGACAAGGAGATCCAGTTCGACGAGTATCCGACCTCTTTTCTTCGGGATGACGCGATCCGTGGTTGCATGGTGGAGATGTATGGCAAACCCATCGAGATGTTGAGGGAGAAACTCGAAAAAATGGAGACCAGCGAAGGAAACTCGGTGAGGGTCGAGATGTGCTTGATGTCTTTCGGTCGTCTTTCGCCCTCGGCGGAACAAAAACCCTTTTGGAACGAAGTTCGGGAGAGGACGGGGATCCCCATCCTCGACCTGTTGGACCCCATGACGGCGTTGCGGATGACCTATTTTCCTTTTTCAGAGGAGGACGGGTTCGACCATTTCTCTGCCGACGGCCAAAGTTTCATGGCGTTCTTGTTCGCTCATGAGCTCATCCACCAAAAAGTCATTCCCTGGGAACCGCTTAAAAAAGGAAAGGTTCATTCCGAACAGTAAAGCGGTTAAGCCCGAATTTTTAAGTTCAAATAGGGCTCTCGTTTTGATCCACTCCAAGGTGGTCGTTTTCCAAACATTCACTTCTTTAAGGTCATAGGCATAGGAATGAATCCAGTAAGATGACATCCTCTTGAAAAGACAAACTGAATGAATGCGGTTTGCCAAAGTTTTTGGAATTTCTCTTGAAGGAGACCGTGATGAAACTTCGATTGCTCGCTTTTTTTGGACTGGCTGTTGTAGGAGTGATAGCTTTCATTACGGCTTGTTCTCCGAATCCAACCTCTCCCACCAGCCTTTTGGGAAATGGGGGAGCCTCTAACACAAACACGATATCGCCGACACCTACGGTCACGACCGCTACAACCCCAACTAACTCCCCTACGAACACACCGACCCGTACGCCATCGCCGACGGCTACCGTTACGACCACCACAACCCCGACTAGCTCCGCAACGAATACACCCACGAACACACCGACCAATACACCCGCGCCCGTCAAATTCGAAGATTTCGAGAATGCCACGGACTGGGGCCCGGTGGGTGGTCCCCCCACGAATGGCTGGGCCATGGCCAGCATCGGTGGGTACGCTGGTTCTACCAACAATTTCCAACTCAGTAACACGGCGCATGGCGGAAGTTACAGCATGCAATTCGATACGGTGATCACCGCCGCCTATGGTTATGGATATTTTGATTTTGAAACTTCCTACGCGTCGCTTTTCGGAGGTCCCTTGAACACGGATATCGGTTCATCGGCGCCAACGACCTTAAGTTGTTGGGTCTATTCATCCCAGGCGACGGCGATCTTTTTCGGTCTCTATGATGGGACCACTTATTCCTATACCAACGCCTTTTCACCGGGTTCCACCGGCGTTGGATCGGCGAACACCTGGACGCAGGTTTATGTGCCGATCAATTCCGGTGGCGGGGCGCCTTGGGACGCCAACATCACCGCGATCAATTGGACCAACATCACGAACGTGTTGATCGGGCCCAATGATTTGACCGGTGCCGCCAACACCATCACGGTCAAGATCGATGATGTGTATTTCCAATAAAACCCCTGGAATTTAAAGAACAAGAGTAACTGGTTTTTCAAAAGCCCCCCAGGTAATCCTGGGGGGCTTTTTTTTGACTAAAAGGGTCGATGCCCCATAAAAAAGCCTGAAATTTGCAAGCTATTGTCGGGAACATGCGTCACGTCATAAAAGTTTCCGGGCATCTCTTTTAAGGTCAATTCCATTCTCCCATTCTTCTTTTGAAGCATGAGGGTGCCGGTTCCCCATTTTCCAGGAGGGTCTTCATGAAACTTCGAATCATCGGTTTTTTTATTCTCGCGGTGGCGACCCTATCCGCGATCATCTCGGCTTGCGGGAACAATAACAGCAGTCCAACGGCCCCTTCAGCGCCAGCAGCTACGGCTACTTTCACCATTACCAATACCCCTTGCTTAGCGGGTGGAAATACTTGCACGCCGACTTTGTCGTTCACCAATACGGCCACCAAATCCCCCACCAATACCGCGACCATTAGCCCCACCTCGACACCCTCCAATACCGCCACCCTCTCTCCGACCAAGACCCCTTCGAACTCGCCAACTAATTCTCCTACTCTGACGGCGACGAACTCGCCCAGCAATAGTCCTACGAGTACTCCTACCCTCACGCCTTGTGGTTATCCGGGCCCCCTTTGTACCGACACCTTTACACCTTTGGTCACCAATACCTTCACCCCGTCGCCCACTAAGACACCCACCAATTCGCCCACCAACAGCCCCACCGCGACTCCCACCAATACTTCTTGCGGTGTCCCTGCCGCTACGGCCACACCAAACGCTGGGGTATATTCCATTACGGGGACCTTAACGGATTCAACAGGCGGAACTTACAATTCTACCAATCCTCTCGTGATCCTTTTCGTCGACACGGGCTCCTCAAATGGCGATCCCGCGAGCGGTTACGTCAATGCCAGCACGGGGAGCTACGGGGTCATCGGAATCGCGGCCTCCAGCAATTACATCCCCGTTTTTTGGCACAACGCGGTAGGTGATGGCCATACTTCCCACCCCCATGTCGGGGATTATGCCGCCATCGGCGGCACCGCCACCTGCCTTTTGAACAATGGAACGCCTGTCAATATTAACGGCGTCCTCACGGGACAGAATTACAGCTTCTCCGAAACGAATCAGTTGAGCGGTTATTTCGGCACCATCAGCTATACCGGTGGTACCGTTAGTTATTGCCACGAATTGCAAGTTCAACTTTATAAACCCAACACCGTTACGGCTGGAAACGACACAACGGCCCAGGGTAGTGATGGGAGTAATTACTTGGGTAGCGCGAACAACGGTGCCATTACTTCCAGCGGCGTTCGGTATGACGCGATCCCGTATAAGTCGACCACCAGTATGTGTTCAACACAGAATGTGGATGTTTTGGCTTATTACGACGATGATGGCAATTACAGCATTTCAACGGGTGATCACTACATTTTGCTTTCGAATGTGTCTACCAGCATATCGACGAGCCATACCATTAATTTGAACGGTTCGAGCACTTGGTAATCTGAAATACCTGTTTTTGTTAAAGCCCAGGCCCAATAAGCCTGGGCTTTTTTGTTTCTTGAAACGGGTTTTAATTCCGAATAAACTACGTCCCCTCGTAAAGGGCTTGGACATTTACCCTTTGAGCTTCGCTCAAGGGTGGAATGCCAAGTCTGTTTTTGTTCAGGCCTTTGGCCTGAAAGGTTATTGGTCTTGGACATTTAGCTCAGCTGGTTAGAGCGTCGCGTTCACATCGCGAAGGTCACTGGTTCAAATCCAGTAATGTCCACCACACGAACCGCCCTGGCGAAAGCTGAAGGGCGGTTTTTTATTTAGGTAAAAGCGGTTCCAGTCATGGGTGACATCGGTCATTGTCCCCTTGGGGTCCTTTGATATAATTTCCGCATGTGCTCCCGATTCGTTCTTAAAAGCCCCTCCCAGGCATTGGCCAACATGTTCAAATTGGAAAGGGCCGTGGATTGGAACCCCAGCTATAACGTGGCTCCTTCCCATAAGATCCCGGCGGTCATCCGTCCCTTGGAGAACAAAAGAGAAATGAAGTTGCTCCAATGGGGTTTCATCGCTTCCTGGAGCCAAGGCGGGCGGCTTCTTATCAATGTCCAAAGCGAGAACATTGGCGAGAGCCCTATTTTGGAGGAGTCCTTCGAGAAGTGGCGCTGTCTGATCCCCGTGGATGGTTTCTATGAGTGGAGGCACCAAGCCAAGGAGACCCATCCCTTTTATTTCCAGATGAAAGACAAGAAACCATTCGCGTTGGCGGGTCTATGGGCGCCACAAAAGATGGAGGACAAGGTGGTCAATGTTTGCGCCATCCTGACCACCACTCCCAATGACGCGGTCCGGGTCGTTCATGACCGCATGCCGGTCATTCTGGACCCGAAACATTACGACCTTTGGTTGGAATCGGATTATGTGAAGGATTTCAAGGAGATCAGCAAGTTATTCCAGCCCTATGCCGGGGAAAAAATGGAAGGCTATCAGGTGGGGGCTTGGGTGAACAAGGTCACGAACAACGACCCGAAATGCATGGAACCTTCGAACGAACCGGAAACCCTCTCCTTCGACTTCAAATAAGATCCTGGATCATTTTCCCCCGCGATAGATCGCCCCGCTATCGGTCGTTTCCCAAAGCGCGACCTCGGTCAGCCGGACCTTTTCTTTTTTCAAGAGCCCCTCGAGAGAACCCCAGATGACCCTTGCCATGTTCTCGGCGGTGGGCTGGAAGGTCATATCGCTTTTGAAGGGCGCGACTTCCTTGTTGATGAACCGGTGGTCGAATTTGGCGTAGACTTCCCGCTTCAAGATCTCTTTCAAGACCCGGAAGTCCATCACGAAGCCGGTGGCCGGGTCCACGGACCCTTTGACGGTGACCTTCAACCGGTAGGAATGGCCGTGGGGATAATGGACGGCCTTGGGATCATCCTTACGGAAACCGGAGCATTTACGGAAGATCTCCATGTTCTTGGACCTATCCCATTTAGGGTTGTGCAGGTAATGGGCCGCCTCGAAAGTAATTTCTTTGGTGATTTGGGCGATGGTTTTTTTCATCGGTTGCCTTTGTTTTAGATTGACCTTAGCTGTCAGCTGTTGGCTGTCAGCTATCGGCTGACTCTCGGAATTTCTGAGCGATGGGTACCCGCCGGCCGATGCCGAAAGCCTTGGTGGTCACTTTGAGCCCCGGCGCCATCTGGCGGCGCTTGTATTCGTTCTGATTGATCTTCCGGATGGTTTCCGCCACGACGCCCTTGTCGATACCGGCCTTCACGATCTTCGCGGGCGGTTGGTTCTCCTCGATATATAACCGCAAGACCGCGTCGAGGATGTCATAGGGTGGCAGGGAATCCTGGTCCTTTTGGTCGGGCCGAAGCTCGGCGGACGGAGCTTTGGTCAAGGTGGCCTCGGGGATGATCTTTTTCGCCCGGTTCACATGCTGTGCCAGTTGGTACACCATCACCTTGGGCACGTCCGAGATGACCGCCAGGCCGCCGCACATGTCCCCATAGAGGGTGCAATAACCCACGGCTAGCTCGCTTTTGTTGCCGGTGGACAGGACCAGCCGGTTGAACTTGTTGGAAAGGGCCATGAGGATGAGACCCCGAAGACGTGCCTGGATATTCTCTTCCGTGATGTCTTTGGACATGCCCTTGAAAACCGGCTCCAGGGTCTTCAAGGCCTGCTCGAAAAGCGGGGTGATAGGGACTTCCTTGAACTCGATGCCAAGGGCCTCGGCCAATTGACGCGAATCCTCGATGGAGCCTTTGGAGGAAAAGGGGGAAGGCATGGTGACGCCCATGACATTGGCCGGACCCAGGGCTTCGGTGGCGATACAGGCCACTAGGGCCGAATCGATACCACCCGAAAGGCCGATCAAAATTTTCTCAAAGCCGCATTTGCGCACATAGTCCCTGGTGCCCAGGACCAGCGCCTGGTAGATGGTCTCTATCTCTCCCAAAGGCGGGGTTGAAGGCTTTAAAGAGGGGGTTTCCGTGTCGTATATGAAGAAATCCTCCTCGAAACCCTTCCCCAGGTGGAAAAGATTTCCCGCGGAGTCCATGGCCATGCTGCAACCATCAAAGACCAGTTCGTCATTGCCGCCCACCAAGTTGCAATAAAGGGCGGGGGCCTTGACCTTGAGAGCCAACTGTTTGAGAAGGGCCTGGCGCACGGATAACTTGGCGGTGTGGAAAGGGGAGGCGGAAAGGTTCAGGATCAGATCGGGCTTGGCCTTGGCCAACTCCGTGACCGGGTCGTAGGAATAAAGTTTATGGGTGAAGACGCCTTCCACGTTCCAAATGTCCTCACAGATGGTGACGCCGATCTTAAGCCCGCCGAATTTCAGCGGGGCCTCCGGTTTGGTGGCGGGAGCGAAATAACGGGCCTCATCGAAGACGTCGTAATTGGGGAGAAGGGCTTTCTTATAGGTATAAAGGACCT
>CAZLND010000028.1:0-15675 GCA_964560635.1 uncultured bacterium
GGTTTGAGGAAGGGCTTTCAAGCTCTCTTCGGATAAAACAAACCGCTTAACCATCTAAGTTTTTCATTGGGGAAGGGGGCCGACAAGCCCAAGGACCGAATTTGAGGTCCACTTGATTTTTTTAACGAGTTTATTTTAACGTTAAACCTCCCCATTTTGATAGGCCTTTGAGGCGGAGACTGAAAATAAGCGCCTAAAAGCTGACCTGTTTTGGAAGCGGGAAAAGATTGGAGTTTTCGAAGAGAATGGGGCAAGGTAGGTTTCCAGTTTGATCGGGGGGAGCGCATGAAGAAAGTTCCATTGGGTCGGCAAGGTTTGGTTGTTTCACGGATGGGGTTGGGTTGCATGGGGATGTCCGAATATTACGGTCCCCATGATGAAAGTGAGTCCCTACAGACCCTTCAAAGGGCCTTGGAACTAGGTGTGGATCTCTTGGACACGGCTGATGTTTACGGGCCTTTCACCAACGAGGAACTGATGGGGAAGTTCATCAAGGGCAAGAGGGAAAAGCTGGTCATCGCCACGAAATTCGGCAATCAAAGGACCCCCGAGGGTAAATTCCTGCGGGTCAATGGCGAGCCTAGTTATGTCCTTCAATGTTGTGACGCTTCTTTGAAAAGGCTCGGTGTCGAAACCATCGACCTCTATTACCAGCACCGGGTGGACCCGACCGTTCCTATTGAAGAAACAGTTGGCGCTATGGCTCAATTGGTGAAACAGGGGAAAGTGAAGTATTTGGGGCTTTCGGAAGCGGGGCCGGAAACCCTGCGGCGGGCCCACAAGGTACATCCCATCACGGCCCTCCAGACCGAATATTCCCTTTGGACCCGGGAGGCGGAAGGGGAATTGTTCAAGACTGTCCGGGAATTGGGCGTCGGGTTCGTGGCTTATAGTCCCCTGGGAAGGGGATTCCTGACCGGGGCTTTACAAAAGTTAGAGGACCTGGCCCCGGATGATTGGCGACGGAAGAACCCCCGGTTCCAGCCGGAGAATTTCAACAAGAACCTGGCCCTGGCGGATAAGGTTCGGGAGATCGCCGTGGAGAAAAAAGTGACTGCGGCCCAATTGGCCTTGGCCTGGGTCATGGCTAAGGGGGAGGACGTCGTTCCTATCCCGGGAACCCGGAAAATTTCCAGGTTGGAGGAGAATGCCGGAGCCTTGGAAGTGAATCTGACCCCGTCCGACATGGACCGGTTGGATAAGGCTTTTCCGAAGGATGCTGCGGCGGGACAGCGATATCCGGATATGAGCACGGTCAATCGTTAGGTTCTTTTATATGGTCATTCTGAGCCGGATCTTGGCGAAGAATCTCTGTGAGGTTTAAACACAGATCCTTCGCTTCGCTCAGGATGACCTGTTCTTTTTAATAATTCATTGGAGAACAGGTCAGTTTCTCCACACACTCCTGTCTAAGTTCCGGTATTGGATGGACTCGGCGATGTAGGAAGAATTGATGGCTTCCTCCCCATCCAAGTCGGCGATGGTGCGGGCCACTTTCAAAATGCGGTCATAGGCCCGGGCTGACAGTCCGAATTTTTCCATGGCGGCCCTTAATAGGTCCTGTGAAGGGCCGTCCAGCAGGCAATACTTCCGCAAGTGGGTTGAGGACATCTGCGCGTTACAGTGGATGCCATCCTCGACGAACCGCTTTTGCTGGATCTCCCTTGCCCTTCCTACCCTATCCCTGATGGCTCCCGATGGTTCAGCGGGCTCATTGTCCGATATTTCTTTCCACTTCAAAGCCGGCACTTCGATGTGCAAGTCGATGCGGTCCAAGAGGGGACCGGATATCCGGCTTAGGTATTTTTGGATCTGGTGCGGCGTACAGGTGCATTCCCGCGAGGGGTCGGTGAAATAACCGCAGGGACAGGGGTTCATGGCGGCGGTCAGCATGAATTGGGCGGGGAAGGTCAGGCTGGATTGCACCCGTGAAATAGTGACCATGCTGTCCTCTAAGGGCTGACGAAGAACTTCCAATACGTTCTTGTTGAACTCCGGGAACTCGTCCAAAAATAAAACGCCATTGTGGGACAAGCTAACTTCCCCGGGTTTGGGAATGGTCCCGCCGCCGATGAGGGCCGCGTCCGAGACCGTGTGGTGGGGCGCGCGGAAAGGGCGAGTGGCCATGAGGGCCTTGCGCCTTCCCAGGGTCCCGGCGATGGAGTGGATCTTGGTGGTTTGGATGGCTTCTTCCAGGGAAAGGGAAGGCAGGATAGAAGGTAGGCGTTTGGAGAGCATGCTCTTGCCCGAACCGGGTGGACCTATCAAAAGAATGTTGTGGCCACCCGCCGCGCCTATCTCGAGCGCGCGCTTAGCGTTCTCTTGGCCCTTCACGTCGGAGAAGTCGACCTTGTAGTTGGAATGTTGACGGAACTCCTCTTCGATATTGACCTGGATGGGATGGAGTTGTTTGACACCGGTCAGGAATTCGTGGGTTTCCTTCAGGTTCTTGACCGCGTAAATGGGGACTTCCCGGACCACTGCCGCTTCCTTGGCGTTTTCAGAGGGGACTAACAGGCCTTTGACCCCCGCTTCCCGGGCCGCCAAGGCGATGGAAAGGGCCCCGCGAATGGGCCGGATCTTGCCGTCCAAGGCCAATTCCCCCACGATCCAATAGCCTTCCACGGACTTTTGGGGGAGTTTTCCCGAAGCCACCAGGATACCCACCGCCATCGGCAGGTCGAAGGATGGTCCTTCTTTTTTGGTGTCGGCGGGGGCCAGGTTCACCGTGATGCGTTGGACGGGAAAATTGAATTGGGAATTGGTGACGGCGCTCTTGACCCGGTCCTTGGATTCCTTGACCGCCGCATCGGGGAGTCCTACTGTTTGGAAGGTGGGAAGGCCGGGGGCGATATCCACCTCGACCTCGACCGCGTAAGCGTCAATGCCCAGCAAGGCCGCGCTTTTGATGTTGGCTAGCATTCAAATCCCTTGATTGTGGATAACTCGGGGTGATGAAAGGGTTATATAACAAGGGTGCCAAAAATAAGCAAGGATTCTGTGGTCTAAATCGTACAAATTTCGGCCAACAAACCCGGTTGCGCTTGCAAAAGGAAAAAGGGGTGGGTAATATACAGCTCCATTAACCATCCCACGTAAAAAGGTGTTCCCCCCATGGCTCAAGCGACGGAAAAAGTGAAAGTTAACATCCACGAGAAGGATTTCGAGGTGGAATTGTTCGAAAAGCAGGGGAAGGTTTTCGCCAAGACCCATGTGAACAATTTCGGCGAGGTCCAGGTGCCGGATTTCGGAGGGGGCAAGGACAAGGCCCTGAAGAACATCCAGGCCCGCATTGGGAACATCATGACCGCCATGCAGTCGGACGAGGCGCGGGAAACCCGTCGTAAGCAGTGGGAAGAGGAACAAGTCAAGAAACAGCAAAGCGCTAATAACTAAGAGCAGCTATCAGCCAATAGCTGACAACTGACGTTTCGTGCTCCGCTTAACGGCTGGGCACTGAGGGGATCCCCCCCTCTTTGAAGCCTCGGATCCCCATCCGGGGCTTTTTTTTGACCACAGCAAAATAAAAAGGGCCAAAACCTATGGTTTTGGCCCTTTTTTTATTCGGCGAACTTGTTGGAGCTTGAGGCTACTCGATCCAGAAGCTGATGACTTCGAGGTTCTTGTTGGCTTGCCGCAGGCGGTTCGAAAGCACCTTGATGATGATGTCCATGAGTTTGAGGGCGGTATGGGGCTTTTCGCGGCGGAGTTTCTGGTAGCCCTCCAGGGAGATCATGAAAAGCTCGCAATCGGTGGTAGCGCGGACCGCGGCGGACCGCGGGAGCCCGTCCAAAAGGGCCATTTCCCCGAAAAATTCCCCGGGATTCAGCACGGCAATGGTGTTTTCCTGGTTCTTCACCTTCTTGAGGATCTTGACGGCCCCTGATTTGAGGACGTACATGCTGTCGCCCTTGGAATCCTCATCGAAAACCAGCTCCTCTTTCTTGAGAGCTTTTTCCTCACCAACCGAACCCAAGGCTTCCAGGTCGTTTCCATCAAAGGTTTTAAAGGGCGGATATTTGGCCAGGTAGCTCACGTCGGGCATGGGATTCTCCTCGGGTTGATCGGTGATTCACTAATTGTAGGAGCCTTCCCCCAAGACGCAAGCCTAAAATCAGCGATCAGCCCTCGGCTGTCAGCGATCAGCAAAATCGTTCAAAGAATTTTGTCGTGCTGAAAGCGGACCGCTGATAGCTGGCGGCTGCCGTTAAAAGAAGCCGTGTTTGACCTTGGAAGGGGAGGGGTTATCCGAAGAAGGGGTTTGAAGGGGGGCTGTTGGGAAAGACGGGATGGAAGTTGGGGAAGAGGTTGGCCCATCTTCCAACAGGTCGTCCTCGGCGATGTGGGACGAGCGGATGGCTTCCACGGCTTCTAGCACTTGGGATTCCTGTTCCACACTTTGGGTATCCACTTGAGTGATAGCTTCCAACACCTCTTGCTCATCCAGGACGAAACCATCCAAGGCCGAGGCGGGAAGGGGTTGGTCCAAACTGAACTCAGGGATGGCAGAAGGCGCTTCTTCTTCCCCATGAAAATGGACGGGAATTTCCGCCGCGTGTACCTCTAGATGTTCGACGTGCGCGGGGCTGGGTGCGGCCGCTTCGACAGGAGCTGGTTCCTCTACATGCGCGATCGAAACAGGAGCAGGTGTCTCGACAGGGGGCGCGGCCACTGGTTTTTCCGGTTCCAGGGCGGCGGGAGCCGCGGCCACTGGAGGTGGAGTTTCCTTTTTTTCTTCGGCCTTGGCCACTGGAGTGGGAGCCGCTGTCGGCGCAGCCGCCGCCGCGGGGGCAGCGGGTTGGGGGTTTTTGGCGGCCTTGGCCTTTGCCAGTACTTGTTTCAAGTATTCCTTCGGGTCGGTCAGCTTGACCCCGCCGGGGTCAGCTGCCGCGGGAGTCGCGGCGGCACTGGCCGCGGGAGCTGGAGTGGCCGCTGGGCTGGGGGAAGAAACGGCGGCTTCCGGCGCGCTCATGGGGGCGTCCTGCTTCTTCATATTGAGGAGGCTTTCCACTTCTTCAGCCGAGGTGTTCTTGAGCTTGGCGATGCGGGTCTTGGCCTCGTCCACCATAGCCCCGGTCTCATGGATACGAACGAACTTCTCATATTCGGCCACGGCCTTTTCCACGATGCCCTTGTTCTCGTAGACCTGTCCTAAGATGAAGTGGGCGTTGGCGTAGCTGGGTTCCAGATCGATAGCGATCCGGTATTCCTTGATGGCTTGCTTGTAGAGGCGAAGTTTGTCGAAGATGAGACCCACGGTGTTGTGGATCTTCGCGCTTTGGGGGTTGAGGGTGATGACCTGTCCGAAGGTTTCCAAGGACTTTTGTAGGTCGCCTTTGCGCTCGAAGGCGAAACCCAAGGCCATGAAAGCCGCCTCGAAGCGGGGGTCCAAGCGGGTGGCTTCCTGGAAGGACTTGATGGCCTTGTCCAAAAGCTCTTGTTTGGCGTAGAGGGTTCCCATGTCATAGGCCACCTTGGCCTTGTTCTTCCCAGTCTTGGCCGCTTCCTCCAACCGCTTCATCGCCACTTCCATGTTCCCCGCGGTGTCCTTGTCGATGCCCAGCCGGTGATAGGATTCGGCGTAGGAAGGGTCCAGTTCAACGGCGGTCTGGAAGACCTGCATGGCCTGAGCGTACTGCCCTTGCTCGTAATAAACGTTACCCAGGTTGTTGTAGAAAGTCGCCACCTTGGGGTTGCGCGCGATGGCGTCCTCGAAGGTCTTGATGGCTTCTTTATATTTCTCGCAACGGGCAAGGGTCAGGCCTAAGTTGTTCCAGGCCTCGGGTGAATTGTTGTCGATGGAAATGACTTTTTTGAAGACCTGGATGGCGTCGTCGTGCTGGCCCAGGTCGGAATAGATGAAACCCATGGCCGTATGGGCTTCCTTATAGTTGGGATCGACGTCGAGGGCCTTTTGAAGTTCCTTCAGGGCCTTGGGGGTTTCCCCTTGCTCGGAGAACTTTTGGGCGGACTCGAGTAGTTCCTTTTTTTTGTCGTCTTTGCTTCCGAAAAGTCCCATGGTTTGGCCGTTTTACCTTTGAAAATTAGTTGGGGTTGGCGAGGTCTTTCATTGTATCTCCGACGCTTTTGAAAGGTCAACGTCAAGGGACAGCCTTCCTTTTATTAAGCTAAAAGGCGTTGGATCCAATTCGGAATAGCCCCGTTGTCAGCGGGGAAAGCCGGGGGGAAGGCCGCCTTGGGGAAAACCGCCGCCGAACCCACCGCCCATCATGTTCATGGCTTTGCCCATCATCCCGCCCTTTTTCACCATCTTTCGCATCATATCGTACTGTTTCAAAAGGGTATTGATCTCATCCGGACGGGTGCCGCTGCCGGCGGCGATGCGGCGTTTGCGGGAACCGTCCA
Source organism: uncultured bacterium (assembly GCA_964560635.1). Taxonomy (GTDB): domain Bacteria; phylum Oederibacteriota; class Muellerivitia; order Muellerivitales; family Muellerivitaceae; genus CAZLND01. Next base: position 6,367 of record CAZLND010000028.1, read on the forward strand.
ATAGTTGGGGGAACGCCCTTTCCTTGGGCGTCATGGAAAGCAGGATGGCCTCCATGCGCTTGATCTTTTTCTCGTCCGGGGCGTTGGCCATCATTTGTTTCTTTTGGGCGTGGTCACCGGGAAGCATGGAAATGACCTCTTCCATGGATCCCATTTTCTTGAGCTGACGGACCTGATCCAGGAGGCTATCCAAGTTGAAGTCCGAACCCTTGGAGGTTCTTTGTTTCTCCATGGCGGACTGGCGGGCCACTTCCTCGGCCTTTTCGATGAGGGTCAGCAGGTCGCCCATTCCCAAGATGCGGGAGGCCATACGGTCGGGGAAGAAGGGTTCCAAACCCTCCATCTTCTCGCTCACCCCCACGAATTGGATGGGAACCCCCGTGACCGAGGTGATGGAGAAGATGGCGCCGCCCCGGGCGTCGCCGTCGGCCTTGGTGAGGACCAGTCCGGTCAGGGGAAGGCGGGTATGGAAGGCCGAAGCCACGTTGACGGCGTCCTGGCCGGTCATGGCGTCCACGACCAGCAGGATATTGGTGGGTTTGAGCTTTTGTTGGATGGCCGCGATCTCGTTCATCATCTCTTCGTCGATCTGCAGGCGGCCCGCGGTATCGAGGATGAGGATGTTGCAGTCGTTCTGGAGGCAGGTCTTGACAGCCCGCTGACAAACGTCCAGGGCCTTTTCATTCCCCTCGGGACGGAAGAAGGGGACTTGGATCTCCTTGGCCAGCACTCCCAGTTGGTCGATGGCGGCGGGCCGGACTAGGTCGGCGGCCACGAGCCCGGGTTTGCGGCCGTCCTTCTTGAGCCACAAGGCCAGCTTGGCGGCGGTGGTGGTTTTTCCCGTCCCTTGCAATCCCGCCAGGAGGATCATCGTGGGCGGAGCCGGCGCGTACTTGAGCTTGTTGGCGGTCTTGTCCTTGGGGGTCAGGAGCTGAATGAGCTCCTCGTGGACGATCTTGATCATCACTTGGCCCGGGGAAAGGCTCAGCGCCACTTCCTTGCCCAAGGCCTTGGTCTTGACCTTCTCCAAAAAGAGCTTGGTCGTTCCGAGGTCGACGTCGGCTTCCAGGAGCGCCAGACGGACCTCTTGAAGGGCCGCCTCGATGTTCTCCTCGGTCAGTTTTCCCTGGCCGCGCAGGTTCTTAAAGACTTTTTGGATTTTTTCGGTCAGTTGTTCGAACATTCGATTTCCGTTAATAGGGAAGTTTAGGGAGGGGATTTTACCATCGCCGTCCGTGGATTTTCAGGAATTTTAGGCGGTTTGTCCCGGTTTTATGAGGGGTGTTTCCATTCATAAAGGAGCCAAGAGATCCAGAGGAGACCGCCCAGGATCCAGACCACCCCGAAAAGCCGGATATAAAGGGTGGTCCTTTGTCCTAATTCCTTTTTCGTCAGGACCTGGCGAACCTTTGTTTCGGCGTGGATGGTCTTCATGGCCTTCGCGATGGCGGAGGACCGTAAGAACGCCAGTATCCCCACCAGAACGCAAAAGCATGACCAAATGAGGCTGATCTTATCCATGGAACCGGGCCTTCAAGCGGCGTTCGCCGTTATTGAACTTCTCAAAATAGTCTAACAGGAAGATCACTGAAGGAAAACCTGGGTCCCGAAGAGGGCCGTGGCCCCCACGGTTTGGGTCCCATAAAGGTTGGCGACGATGGGGATCTGGACCTTGCCGTAGAATCCGAACTGGTCCGCCGGGCTCCACCAAAGGCCGGGGGTCAGGTCGATGACGGTTCCGCCCGTATTCGTCTGGGTCTCGCCCGCGGCGTTGTCCTGTTCGGCGTAACGGCCTTCCACGCCGAGGGACAAAGCGAAGGGATCGTCCAAATGAAACTGGGCTTGGGCGCCCCAAGTGAGGGCTGTTCCATAATGGTATTGGTAATTGTTCACCGTATGGAAGAGGGTGTTGAAGTTCGCTGAAAGGGTGAATCCGTTGTTGATCCAAGTATAAAGAAGTCCGGCGTAGGGCCCCCATTCGCCCGTACCCAATTGGGCGTGGTCGTCCAGGCGGTCACCGTTCGAATCCACGGCGTTGTAATCGCCGGTGGGGACGAAGGTGCCGGCCGAGACCGCGATGTTCTGGCTTCCTCTGTTCTTCATATCCATGTCGATGAGAAGGAAATACCGCAAGCCGACGTTAAGGTCCCCAAGTCCGATAGGTGTGGCGGAGGCCCCCTCTTCCGAGCCATCGGTGGCCGCGCTCAAGGCCCAGTCTTTTTCCGTGTATGGCGCCACGGCGACCAACGTCAGGTCGTTCACCGGACTATAAGCAAAGATGGTATTGAGCGTCTTTTGAGTTAAGGATTCGGATTGGGCCGGGTTGTCGTCGCTTTGGGCCGAGGCCGTCAGGTAGAGGGCCTCGAAAGTCAGATGGAAAGATCCCGCCATGTTGTGGACGGTCCCCGCCGGTTGGAGGGGGTCACCGCAGCCGCAGACCGAGCAGGCGTTGACCATTCGTGAAAAAGTGAAAAAGTTCAAAAGTGCAAAAGCTAGGAACAATAAAACGGGTTTTATCTTCAACATGTACTTCTCCTTGAATTGGGAATTTGAACGACCAAGCGCGGTGCTTTTAGGCTTGGGTTCCCAATTTAGGAGGGGGAGAAAAAAGGTCGGTGGATGGGTTCGGATGGGTGAGGAGGAGCAAGACCAATCGCTCGCCCGTGAAAGAGGGGATGATCCGGGGTGGGGTAGGGGGGAATCCTTTTGTAAAAGAGGGCTGTGAAAGGCCGTCATGGTTTCCGTTCGTGGGACAGGTAACGCAGTTCAGCCCGGGTTTTGGGGTGATGTTATGTTTGCAACAACAGGTCTTTCCCGCACAGCACTTCATAGCGCAAGCGGCGGTGACTTGGGTCGAAGGAGTTGCCAGGTTGGGAGCCGTGAATGGTTCAAGGGCCCAGAATAAAACCCCGAATAAAAGGAAGGTCTTTTTGATGAACATGCTGACCAAATTAATGCCGCCCCCCTGGAAATGCAATGCACCTCACGATTATCGTTGGCTTGACCCAAAGGTTACAGATCGGACCCTGCTTCCTTTAGAAGATGATTTGGGTCACTCGCGAAATTGGTGCGAAGGGTTAAGATAAGCCTAATGGAACGTAAATCCCCGAAAAAGAGAATGGTCATGAGACTCCCCCATCTATTCGTTTTCCACCCAAACCATCCCGATCTGGCCAAATCTTGGACGGGGGAGAAGCTTTATTTCCGGGGTGACGATTATTATCGCGACCTTTTGAGGTCCATCGCCCATGCCAAAAAGAGCGTGGACCTGGAGACCTATATTTTCGAGCCCGGATGGTTGGGGGACCACATGGTAGCGGCCCTTATCCAAGCCGCCAAAAGGAAAGTGAAGGTCCGTGTTCTCGTGGATGGGATCGGGTCGTCTCAATTCGCCTCTACTTATGGTCCGAGATTGGAAAAGGCTGGGATCCCCTATCGAATTTATCGTTCCTGGCCCACTTTTTTTTCAACGGTTTACCACCGTTTTCGGATCCTGCATGTTTTCAAGTCCATCCAAGGTGCCGTCACCCTTTTCGATAGTGGCAAGCATCGGGACCACCGCAAACAAGTATTGGTGGACGATCGAACGGTATGGATCGGCAGTTTCAACGTTTCAGACTGGCACTTGGAAAGGCAAAAAGGGAAGGGGACTTGGAGGGACACCGGGCTTGTGCTTTCGGGTGTGAAGACCCTTGTTTTTCGGTTGGCTTTCCACGCCGCTTGGGAAGACCCCTGGCCGAACCATTTCAAACACCTCTATCGGCAGGCACTCCTTCAGTGGTTATCCCATAGTCTTGAGGAAGGTCCCATACGAATGACCGCCAGCCGAAAACTGCGGCGTTCTTTCCGGCGGGAATTGTTGGAGCGCGGCCATGCTGCTCGGCGCCGGATCTGGATATTGACCCCCTATTTCGTTCCAACGGGGCCCTTGTTCCGAGCCCTTGTTAAAGCCTGCCGCCAGGGGTGTGACGTTCGCCTCATCGTTCCACGCTATTCGGACGTTCCCATGGTTCGTTGGACTTCCATGGTCTTCTATTCGAGGCTTATAAAGGCCGGGTGCCACCTTTTTGAATATCAAAAGAGCGTTTTGCACGGCAAAACGACCATGATCGATGATTGGGTATTGGTGGGGTCCAGCAACCTGGATTATCGGAGTTTGCGGAAGGATTTGGAGATCAACGTGATCCCCAAGGATCCTAAGTCCATCCGGATATTGGAGAGGCAGTTCCGAAAGGATGAAATTGGAAGCCGGGAGATCACGCTGGAGGACCTGGGGAACTATCCCCTTTGGCAGCGATTGTTTTCCTGGTTCTTCTTCCGGTTCCGCTTTTGGTTTTGAGAGATTTTTAAAAAAACTTCTTTTGGAACTTTGATAAACGCCGATGAACGCTGTTAGAACTGAATATTTATCTGAATTTTATTATCTGCGTTTATCCGCGTTCATCTTAGTTCCATGATTTTTGTTATTAAGAACTAAACCTACTTGGCGGGAATAATTTTGTAGGGTGTCCGGTCTTGGCTGAGGACGGTCTGGTAGAAGGTCAAAAGGTCCTGGTATTCCTTGCCCAAGTCGATATGCCGCTTCTTCAACCCCATGTAACGCTCATAACTGAGGGTGGCGAATTGGATCTTGGCGGTGGAGGAGAATTCGGCCACCGAATTGGTGATGGCGATGTCCTTGGGCAGGTCCCCTGCTTTGAAGCCGTCCGGTAGTTTCACGATGGATTGGGTCTCGGAGTTAAAGTTCTGCGGCATCAGCACCGGCGTCTGGCGCTGGTTCCCCAAGATGGTGAAAAAATCCTCGATGTCCTCGAAGACAAGGGGAACGAAAGTGAATCCTCCGTCCTCGGTCCTATGGGCGAAGTTGGGTATCTCGAAACTGTAATGGACGTCCAGGGGGACTCCCAGGGCGTGGTAATCCCCGAAATGGTAGTCGGTCAAGACGGCCCCGGGGAAGCGTTTGGAAAGTCCCTTGAGGACCAGTTCGCGGCGTTTGTCCCCCGTCGTCGCGCGGAAGAATTGTCTCAAGGCCAGTTCGGAAGAACCAAAGGCCTGCAAGTCCACCGTGCATTTCACCCGCCCTTCTTTATCAAAGGACATCGTGACGTCCCGGTGCTTGCGGTGGTCCTTGGCGCTGAAAGAGGGTGTCAGCCGCCAAGAGAGGGGAGACAGAACGGCCAGGGCCTTGCGGTCCAGGGCCCCCATGGGCAGGACAGCGGGAGCGGCCAGGGCTTCGGTGGGGTCCATTAGGATCCAATCCTTGCTCGAGGTTTGAACACCCACCAAGACCCCATCCATTTGGGAAAGGGCCGGCAGGTCACCGAGCAACTCACCCGCTGTCGTGGTCCTATAGAGGAACAGCTGGGGATTCAGTTTGACGGCTTTCAAGGCCATCGCCAACAGGACCGCCATGTCATGGGACGTGCCCTTCCCGCTATCGAGGATATCGGTCAAGGGACGCTCCGGGTTCAAATAGACCGGAAGCCCCGTATCCACCCATTCCACTTTTTGGTGGATGGCCGCTTTCACTTGTGCCACACGGTCGGATACGGCCAGTCCCGTGTTGCTTCCCGCGTCGCCCAAGAGCTCATAGATCTTGCCTGGGTCGCCTTCCAAAGCTTGTTTCACTCTTTTACGGTAAGGCTGCAAGGCCTCGTCCCAGCTCTTCGAAAGGGTAAAGGCGGTCAAGGGTGCCAAGTCCTGGGTCGGGGGCTGCAAACTTTCGGCGGGCAGAGGATCCTGGGGCCCCATGGAGAAATGCATGACCTTCACTTTGGGATCGCTCTTGTCCTCCTCACTGGTCAGGTTCTTGGGGATCCTTTGATTGCTTCCATACAGTTCAACGTCCTGGGGGATGCGCACGGTCAGGTCCCGCTTGAGGGAAGGGAGGTGGCCGTTCCATTCGAAGGCGAAACTGCTTTCAGCGGGCACGGGGTGGGGCTTGGTGGCGTCCTTGTGGATGTCCTTCTTTTCTAAAAGGGAAGAGGTCTTGGTTTCCAAGGTGTATTTGAAATCCAAGGCTTGGCCTGGGATGAGTTCGGGCAGATGGGCGGTGGTGACTTGGGAGAGGGAAAGGGGCAGGTTGGTTTCCGGGGGAGCCCAATTGAGCGCGACCGTCACAGGGGATTTCCCAAAATTCCCTTGGTTGTCCAGGTCGTAAAGTTGCATGGTCTCCACGGTGAGGGCCTGCGAATCCTGGTTGATGGAAATAACGGGCAGAGGGCGTTCGGGTTTGGCCCGCGCGGCCCAGATCTGGTGGACCGTGATCTTCATGCTCTTGTCGGCCCGCCATTCCACATCGGCCTGGTCCAAAAGCTTGAGCACTTGCGGGGCGTTAGGAGCTTGGAATTCATGGGCGGCTTGGGACAGGAGAAGCTGGGTCTCTATTTCCTCTTGGGAGAGCTGTTGTTTGGAGACCTGTGGCCCGCCGCAACCGCCCAAAAAGGCTATGAACCACCAAGACACCAAGGGCACCAAGTAAGGCCAAGGAAACTTCTTGTTTATATTGGTCGAATGGATCAATTTTTTCTCGTTTTGTAGGGTTCTTTTCACTGCTTTTTGTTTTTCTTGGTGCCCTTGGTGTCTTGGTGGTTCAATCTATTTTTTGTTCCCGGCGGTTTTCAAGGCACGCACCGCTTCCTTCATATCAGGGGCTTTGAAGATGGCCGTGGCCGCGACAAGCAGGGTAGCCCCGGCATCCAAAACCTGGGGAGCGGTCTTGGGGGAAATGCCGCCGTCCACCGCTATCTCGAGTGAAAGCTTTTGGTCCCGGGCCCATTTGGAAAATCGGGCGATGTTGGGGACCACGTCGGGGATGAAAGACTGGCCGGAAAAACCCGGCCACACGGACATGAAAAGAAGATAGTCCAACTGGTTGCCGTAGATCTGGGCTACTTCGCAAGGGGTCGTGGGGTTCAAGACCATCCCGGGCTTGCAGCCCAGTTCTCTTATCTGTTTGATGACCTCACCCGGCTCCTCCACGGCCTCGGCGTGGAAGAGGATGTAGGTCGAGCCGGCCTTGGCGAAATCGGGGATGTACTTGGGAGCGTCCGTGATCATTAGGTGGGTGTCGATGGGGACTTTCACCTTGCCCTTCAAGCCCGCGATGACCGGGGCCCCGAAAGTGATGTTGGGCACGAAATGTCCGTCCATGACGTCCATGTGCAGCATGTCCACGCCCGCCTCGATGGCTTTTTGGCAGGAACCCAAAAGGTCGCCGAAGTCGGCGGAAAGGACCGAGGCGGAGACTTTAACGGAAGGCATGGAACTCCTTGGGTTGAGGGAATGTGTGGAACGAGGCGTATCTTAGCAAAAAGCGCCCTAAATCCAAAGGATGAGGGATGGCTGCGGGAGATCATAGTTCGACAAATTTTGTTGGATTAAAATGACACCTTGCCGTCTAGAAGCTGAACGATAAGTGGTATTTTTTGCCCAGAGGCCTTCATGCCGAGTTTTTTCACGAAAAAAATTCCATTCTTCTTAGGGCTCCTTTTTATTTTTTCGGGGAGTTCTTCGGTTTGGGCACAGGCGCTTACGCCCACTTTCACGTGGACACTCAGTCCAACCCCCGTTCCCGGTACAACCGTGCGTTTTGAGGATTGGGAAGGGCCTTATCCTGGAGGGAACCATTGGGCTGGTTATTCCACGTGCTCCCAAGCCAACTTTGTCGTCAATCCCGCTTCATCTGGTGAACCCATAACTGTTTGCTACGATAACAATCCCGGTGACGCCCATTCGGGCACCTATTGCTTGCATTCGCAGATCACTTGGAACACCTGCGGACCCACCCAGTATGCCCAAGAAGGAATCGATTCCAGCTATAGCGGTTATGGTTTCCCGATGAACATCGGCTCCTCCGCTCCGGCTTCCCTCAGTATTTGGCTGAAGTCCAGCGTTGCGGGTCAACAGTTTGTTCTGTATTTGCAGGACTCGCCTAATGCAGGTTCCGGAACTATTCTTCATACGACGCATTACCAGGGGGGGACCGGCAGTAATTTCCTCTTTACCTTCACTGCCGCCAATGTTTGGCAAAACTTCGTGGTGCCCCTGACGCCCGGAACCAGCGATTGGGATTTTGACCCTACGACGATGAACTGGGGTTCCATCCTTGATATAGGGACCCAATTCTCCGCTCCTCCAAGTTGCTCCGCGGGTCAGGTGTTGGATGTCTATATGGACGACTATTCTTTCCTGGCACCTGGAACGCCCAACACGTCCACCTTCACGCCTACTGGTTCGGTCACCTATACGCCAACGCCGACTTTTACGCCCACTGGGTCCGCCACCTATACTTCGACGATCTCTCCCACCAGTACGCCCACCTTCGTCGCCGCGACGGGCAGTCTTCGTTTCGAGGATTGGGAAGGGCCCTATCCGGGCGGGAACCATTGGATCGGTTTCAACCCATGTAGTCAGGCGAACTATGTCGTCAATCCCGCTTCCTCGGGGGAACCTATGACCTTTTGTTACGATTCAACCCCTGGTGATGCCCACTCTGGTATCTATTGCCTACATTCCCAAATCACTTGGAACGCATGTGGGCCCACCCAATATGCCCAGGAAGGGATCGATTCTAGCTACAGTGGCTATGGGTTCCCTATGAGCATCGCTGGATCTACTCCCGCTTATCTCAGTGTGTGGTTGAAGTCCAGTGTGGCAGGCCAACAATTCGTCCTGTATTTGCAAGATACGAGCGGTCCGGGTTCCGGAACGATCCTTCATACAACTCATTACCAAGGTGGGACCGGCAGCAATTTCCTTTTTACCTTCACCGCCGCCAACGTTTGGCAAAACTTTGTGGTGCCGTTGACGCCTGGAACCAGCGATTGGGATTTTGACCCCACAACGATGAACTGGGGCGCCATCCTTGACGTTGGAACGTATTTCTCCGCGCCTCCGGGCTGTGCCGGGGGAACGATGGTGGATATTTATATGGATGACTATTCCTTCCTGACTGGGACCGTAAACACGCCGACTTTCACGCCTACAGGATCCTGGACGCCACTTCCAACCAATACTCCGACGATCACGCCTACTCCCACATTCACACCCACGCCCCATCCCTTTTCAGCCGGACTATTTGAGGATTGGGAAGGGCCCTATCCGAGCGGGAACATGTGGGCCAGTTATGCGGCTTGTACCAACGCCAGTTATTCGGTCAACCCTAATGTAACGAACGCGGCCCTTACGGTTTGTTATGACAACCTTCCCAGCGACGCCCATGCCGGGTCCTATTGTTTGAAAAGCAATATCACTTGGACCTCGGCGAGTGGATCGACCAGGACGCCTCCCGACTATCCGGCGGCGTGA
>CAZLND010000029.1:0-15640 GCA_964560635.1 uncultured bacterium
GTGCATATTTCCCAGCTGGACAAGGGCCGGGTGGAACGGGTGGAAGACGTCTTGAAGGAAGGCGACGAGCTTTTGGTCAAGTGCATCGGGATCGATCCCAAGACCAAGAAGATCAAGCTTTCCCGCAAGGAAGCTCTTGGCTTGAACATCGCGGATTATAAAAAGTTGTAACGGATCTTCGGAAAAGCCCTGGTTCGAGAGAACCAGGGCTTTTTTTTTGAGAAGTGGTGTAAAATAAGTTTACAGTTTCTCAACGAATGTTCTCTCTGTTTTGCGGGCCTTTGACCACCCCTTTTGGCCTATTGGAGTTGTTTGCGATGAAAGAAAAAGAACAACCGGATCTCTCGCCCCACACCATGTTGAAAAAAGAGGATTGGGGCGGTTTGACCATCCTGAACCTTCTGGCCGTTTTTGCCTTCCCGCCCTACTTCGTTTATCTCATGACCATGGCCGCCCTGACCGCTTCCGGTTACCTGTGGACGACCCGCCTTTCCCGAATCGAACAGGAACGGTTCATCGAGTTTGAAAAGGAATTCCGCGCTGGATATAAGCTGGGGAAAGCGGGGCGGACCAAAGAAGCGCTGAGTTTGTATCATAAACTCCAAAAGAAATATTCCGATTCTCCCCAAGCCGTTCATCTGTTGACCCTTCAGATCGATCAAACTACAAAGGGAAAAAGTCCCGCCAAAGAGAAACATCCCGAAAAGGCCTCCTCACCCAAGATGAAGCCTCCTAGGGGTTGATCCATGGCCATCTTCACCTGCCGCGGATGCGGAAAGACCCTAGAAGCCGAACACCGCTTTTGCCCTGTTTGCGGGGCCGCCCAAGAACCCTTGGAAAGGGCGACCGCCGAAGGGATGGAGGCCTTTGAGGAAGGGGACTATGACCGGGCCCTCCAGCTCTTCAAGTCCGTGGCCAAAAAGAAACCCCTCAGCGCTTTTGCCCTTCGGGACGTGGGTCACGCGGCCTTCCATCTGCAGGATTTCAACACGGCCATGGAGTATTACGAAAAGGCTTACAAACTCTTCCCCAATCTTTTGGACGTCCATTTCAACACGGGTATCATCCACATGAAACGCGGTCACGTGAACGACGCCATGTTCTCCTTCATGGAGACCTTGAACCTGATCCATCCCTTGACGCCGGGGGCTTATTATCTCGGGCTCTTCCATACGGCCGAAAGCTTGATCCTGCAATGCCGGTTGAACCTGGGCGCCCTTTATAAAGAAAGGGGGGAATTGGAAAAGGCGGAGGAACAATATCGGCTTGTCCTGGAAGCTAATCCCAAAAATGTGTTGGCCATGGGAAGCCTGGGCGACTGCCTGATGGCCCTGGAACGGTACGAGGAAGCCATTAAGATCTACCGCAAGGCCCTGAAGGTCCTTCCTGAGGGAGAGGAGAGGCTTAACATCCAGAACGACCTGGGGGTTTGCCATTTCAAGAAGGGGGAATTGGAAAAGGCGATCTCCGAATTCAAAGATGTCCTGAAAAAGAATCCCGACCACGTCAACGCCATCTACAATCTGGGGCAGGTCTATTATCACGAGGGTTTGACCGGGCGCATGAAACAGGACTATGAGGAATTCGTGAGATCCTCCAAGGACGCGGCCTCCATCCTCTTTTCCCTTTCCAAGTCCATGGTTTCCGCCGCCACGGCCCAAAAAAGCCGGCCCGTGGAAGGGACCAACCTCATCGGAAAAAGTTCGGCCCTTCAGCGGGTCCAAGACCTCATCAAGCGGGCGGCGGCAAGCGACGCTACGGTGCTCGTGCTGGGGGAGAACGGGACCGGGAAGGAATTAGTCGCCCGTTCCATCCACCAACAATCGGGCCGCCATGATGGGCCCTTCGTTCCCATCGCTTGCTCTGCCTTGAGCGAGTCGTTGCTCGAAAGCGAACTCTTTGGGCACGAGAAAGGTTCCTTCACCGGCGCTATCGGCCAAAAGATCGGGAAGTTCGAGGCGGCCCAAGGCGGGACGGTTTTCTTGGATGAGATCGGGGAGATATCCCTTTCCACGCAGGTCAAGCTCCTACGGGTCCTCCAAGAGAGGGAATTCGAGCGGGTCGGAGGGACCGAAAGGGTCAAGGTGGATATCCGCGTCATCGCGGCCACCAACCGGGACCTGAAGCGGGCCATTCAAGAGGGGCGATTCCGGGAAGACCTGTACTACCGGCTCAATGTCATCGTCATCGAGACGCCCCCTTTACGGGAGAGGGAAGGGGACATGCCCATATTGGTCCAATATTTCCTGGACCGGATGAGGTCCAAAAGGACCACCCACTTCGAGGGTATTACGGACGAGGCGCTCCAGATCATGCAGCGTTATCGCTGGCCGGGGAATGTGCGGGAATTGGAGAACGTCATTGAGCGCATCGTCACCTTGAACGATGACGCCAAGATCAAACCTGAACATCTGCCCGGTGAGTTGATGGGACAATCCCCCTCCCAAACGCCATCCCTGTTTGTTTTGCCCCGGGGCGGGGTCCTGGAATCAGTTGAAAAAGACATGATCCTGAAGGTTTTACAGGAATCCAATTTCAACAAGAAGCAGGCCGCTTCCCGTCTGGGTATCAGCCGCCCGACCTTATATCAAAAAATAAGGAAATATCGGCTAAGCTAGAATAGGACAATTGACAAATGTGTAATTAAAGTTTACACTTCAAATATAGTGTAATTAATATTTACACTAACTTTGGTCCATTTTAGTAAAATATGTCGAAAAATAAGGTTTTTTGATGGGTGGAATTAGCCCGAAGATTGGCATAGACATTGCTTAAGTAATAGTACGAAGCAGCTAGCGACAACTAGCCGGTTTCAAACGAATCAAAATCAACTCACCTCTGAAGCCTCGGTCCGACCCACCGGGGCTTTTTTTTGTCCTCGGGTGCCGTCCTTAGCCCCCTTTATCCTGTGATATAGTGCCAAAAGCAGCGGATGGCTGGTAGCTGTTAGCAGTTAGCCATGGCTAAAGGCTATCGGCTACCAGCTTTCAGCTGATTTTTGGAGGACGCCCCTGAACACCTACTGGATCATCTTTTTGGTCACCTTCGTCCTTTCCCTGGGGCTGACCCCCCTCTTCCGCAAGATCGCCCTGCATTCCCATTTCCTCGACACGCCTCAAGGCCAGCTCAAGAAACACACGGCTCCCGTACCTTATCTAGGGGGGCTCGCTATTTACTTCGCCTTTTTGATGGGCATCTTGGGAGCCCTGATCCTTGCCCCGCCGCCCGACTCCCCTCGGATCCTCGCCCTCTTGGCGGGGGGGACGGTGGTGGCCCTGATGGGTTTGGTGGACGACCTTTTCTCCCTTTCCCCGGGGGTCAAATTCCTCTTTGAGATCCTGGCGGCGGTCCTTTTGATCGTCTTCGGGGTCAAACTGGAATTCATGCCCAGCCATCCCATCGTGGGGACCCTTCTCACCGTTTTTTGGGTGGTGGCGGTGACCAACGCGGTGAATATCATCGACATCATGGATGGATTGGCGGGAGGAGTGTCCCTCATCGCCTGCCTGGGCTTTGTGTTAGTCCCCGTGTTGGGTTCCCAAAGTTATGTTCCCTTGGCGGCTGCTGCGCTTGGCGGGAGCCTGCTCGGCTTCCTCCCCTTCAATTACCAGCCCGCCCGCATCTACATGGGCGATTCGGGCGCCTTGTTCTTGGGGTTCCTCTTGGCTGGGATCGGGATGGGCCACGGTTATTCCCAATCCAACGTGGTCGCCCTTTGCGCGCCTCTCTTCATCCTAGGGATACCGCTTTATGACACAGCCCTCGTGATGATGCTCCGCTTCTTCAAGGGGCGTTCCATGTTCCGCGGATCCCATGACCATTTGGCCCTGAGGATACGGAAGCTGGGCTTCACCATCCAACAGACCGTTCTCCTCTTGTGGGCTCTTTCAGCGGTCCTGGGATCCGTGGCTTATCTGTTGGTCCACCTGACCGAGAAGCAAGCCCTCGTCACGGTGTTCGCTTTCTCGCTCCTGACCATGTTCTTCACGATCTACATCTCCTCCATTCCCATGGAGGAGAGCGTGAAGATCAAAGAGAATCCCTTCCGCGTTTTCCTGGGCCCCGAGCCCGGGGCCAAACCCAAGACCCGAAAAAAATGAAGATCCAAACCCTCATCGCCGGAGGCGGTTTAGCGGGGCTTTCTTGCGCCCGGCGGCTTGCCGAAGCCGGTCGTTCCTATCTTTTGGTGGAAAAGGAAAAGGACCCGGGGGGACTTTGTCGTTCCATCCAAACGAAGGGGTTTACCTTCGATTACACCGGCCATTTCCTGCATTTCCAAAAGCCCGAACTGCGCCAATGGGTGTTGGGCTTTTTGGGGGACCGTCTCAAGGAAAGGACCCGCCACGCGGTCATCTACAGCCAAGGGGTCTATAGCGAATATCCCTACCAAGAGAACAACGCGGGTCTTCCCGCGGGCACCCTTCGAGAAAATGTCCTGGGGTACCTGGAGGCCCAACTACACCGCAGGTTCGGCGGGGTTAACCCGGCTCAGGCGGTGGATTTCAAGCAATGGTGCCTTGAAGCCTTTGGGCCCGGTATCTCCAAGCATTTCATGTTTCCCTACAACGAGAAGCTCTGGAAAAGTTCCCTCCAGGAACTCACCACTCATTGGATGGGCCGGTTCGTGCCTTCGCCCCGGGCGGCCCAAGTGTTGGAAGGAGCCTTCAAAAAACGATCCTCGCAGTCGGGTTATAACGCGACCTTTCTTTATCCCGATAAGGGGGGTATCTCGGTGCTTCCCAAGGCCATCGCCGAAGGTTTGCCCAATCTTTGGAGAGGTGTGGGTCTTCGAAGCCTCGACCTTTCCAAACGAAGGGCGGTCCTGACCTCGGGGTTGGAAGTTCAATTCGAGAACCTGGTTTCCAGCCTTCCGCTCCCTCGTCTGGTGGCCCTTACATCGGGGTTACCAGGGACCCTTTCCCGCGCCGCCCAAAACCTGAAGGCAACCTCCATCTACAACATCAATTTCGGCGTCCGGGGGACTCAGCCCATTCCTTACAGCTGGGTCTATTTCCCCGAGAAAGAATTCCTCTTCCACCGGGCCGGGTCGGTCTCCGCCTGCGTCCCAACAGTGGCACCCAAAGGCCATTCGTCCCTTTACGTCGAATTCTCCTATCGGGGTGATAAGCCGGACGCCAAGCGGTTGGGGGTCCACGCTCTCCAAAAGCTGAAGGAACTCAAATGGATAAAGAACGAGAAGCAGGCTGTGGTCCGGGTGGACCTGGACCTGCCGGGGGCCTATGTGTTGTATGACGGTCAAAGGAACGGGATCGTGAGGGAACTGCTAGGAACCCTGGAAAAGAAACGGGTTTATTCCGTCGGTCGTTACGGCCGTTGGGAATACGGCAGTATGGAATCGGCCATCGAGCAAGGGCTGGAAGCGGCAGGCCGTATCCTCTAAAGAGCCAAGGCCTTACCTCGTCCAAGCCGCAGTTCAGGTGATATAATGCGACGCAAATCCAAAGCGAGGCGACATGGCTTCACCCTTAGACGTTGAATCCCTCAAAAACCTGCCCTTGTTCCAGGAGCTCAACTCCACCGAACTGCCACAAATGGCCGCTCTTTTTTTCGAGAAGTCCTATAGCAAGAACTCCACTTTGTTCGTGGAGGGAATGACCGGCGAGATCCTCTATGTCATCAAGAAGGGTTCGGTCCAGATCACTAAGAAGGGGAACAGCGGTCAGGAAATGGTGCTGGCCACCTTGAAAGAAGGGGAATTCCTGGGTGAAATGTCCCTCATCGACAACCGTCCCCGCACGGCCACGGCCAAGGTGGCGGAAGAATCCCAATTATTGGTCATGACCAAGAAGGCTTTCGTGACCCTCCTTGAAAAATACCCGGCCATCGCCTTGAAAGTCGTGCTGGTCTTCCTGAGAATAGCCAATGAACGTTTGCGCAAAGCCAACGAATCCATCAAACAAGTCTAGGTCTGGTCCTTTATCCATGAATAAAAACCCATTGTCCCTTTTCCGCCTCCTCTGGGGGGCTGGTTTCCTTTTTTTCCTGTTGGTCCCCCAGGTCCGGGCCGACATGGATCCAAAACATTTGATCGATCCCCGGGCTTTCTGGCATTTCTCCTGCGCACTTTATGCCCAACAGGTCGGTGACGCGGACCGGGCCTTGGTGGAGTTCCAACAGGCCGCCCGTTACGACACCAAGTCCTCCGCGATCCACGACCGCATGGCCTACCACTATTACGTCGAGGGTTTGGACTATAAGAGTGTCGAGGAACTTCAAAAGTCCAAGGAGCTGGCCCCCAACAATATCGAGACCCGCTTGCTATTAGCCAATCTCTTGGCCAGCCAAGGGGAATATTCCAAGGCCCAGCGGGAATATTTGGACATCCTGAAGATCGACCCCCAGAACGTGGACGCCCGGTTCTATCTAGCCAGCGCTTTGGCCAACCAGAACCGCACGGATGAGGCCCTTCAACAGTATCAGGACATCCTGGCCCTCAATCCCAAAAGCGCCTCGGTTTATTACAACATGGGGCTCATCTATACCCGGGCCAACCAGGCCACCAAGGCCGAGGAGGCATTCAAGAAAGCCATCGAGTTGGACCCCAACCTTGAGTCGGCTTACACCTCCCTGGGTCTTATTTATGAATTGGACCAGAAACCACAAGATGCCATCCTGGCCTACCAGGCCCTGGTCAAGGTCAATCCGGACAACGCCCAGGCTTACCTGGCCCTGGGGGAACTTTTCTACAACCAAAAGGACGACGCCAAAGCCCTAGAAGCTTTCAAGAATTATTCCCAACTGAAGCCCGACGACCTAACGGTGAACGACTACATCGGCTTGTGCCATTTGCGGTTGAAACAATTTCCCGAAGCCGTTGAGTCTTTCCAGAAATTATTGGAAAAGCAGCCGGCCAACGCGCTGGTGCGGTTCCGTTTGGCTGCCGCCTACGAAGAAACGAAGGAAACCGATAAGGCCATTGAACAATTGCGGGCCATCCTGGTGAACGATGAGAAGTCGGTGGATGCCTGGGTGCGATTGGTCATCCTTTTTGACAGGGCAAAGAACCTGAAGGAAGCCCTCAAGACGGCCCAGGAGGGCCTCAAAGCGGTCCCCAACAGCCCGGACCTTCTCTTGATGCAGGCCATGTTGGACCACGAATCCAACAACTTCAAACAAGCCGAGGCGGGGTACCGGAAAGTCGTCGACCTCGAACTGGCCTTGAAGAACAAGCAAGCCGCCGATTACGGCGCGGGCACCCTCAGCCAGGCTTATTTCGACCTGGGTTCGCTTCTGGACAAACAAGGGAAGTTCAACGACGCCATGGACCTGATGAAAAAGGTCCTCCAACTCGACCCGTCCAACGCCGACGCTTATAACTACATCGGTTATTCCTACGCCGACAAGGGGGTCCAGCTGGATGAGGCTCAAAAGGACATCGAGACGGCCTTGAAGATCGATCCCACCAATTCCTACTACATGGACAGTCTGGGCTGGGTCTATTACCGCCGGGGAAAATTCCAAGAAGCCAAAGCCCTGCTGGATAAAGCCCTCAAGGCCCTCAAGACCGAGCAAAAAGACGACGCGGCCATCTATGACCACTTGGGGGAAGTGCTCCTCAAGATGGGGCAAAAAGACGAGGCCCTGGCCCAATGGCAAAAGGCCTCCAAGTTGGACCCGGACAACAAGGATTATCCGGAAAAGATCAAGAAGAACAATTCCGTCAACTGATGGCGCCCCTCCTTATCGTCAAGGCCCCGGCCAAGATCAATCCCGTTTTGGAAGTCCTCGGCAAAAGACCCGATGGCTACCATGAATTGTCCCTCCTCTTTCAAACCATCGGCCTCCACGATGTCCTCACTTTCCAGCACTCGAATGAGGGACTTCGGTTGGAATGCCCGGGCGCCCCGGCTGGCGTGACCAATGACGACTCGAATCTGGTCGTTAAAGCCGCGAATCTTTTTTTGAAGGAATACCCCCAGCGGCAGGGCGTGAATATCCATTTGACGAAGAACATTCCCGTCGCCGCCGGTTTGGGCGGAGGGTCCAGCGACGCCGCCGCCACCCTGAAGGGTTTGAACAGCCTATTCCAGACCCATTTGAGCGAGGAGCGGCTCCAGGGTTTGGCTGAACAGCTGGGTTCGGACGTTCCCTTTTTCTTGAAGGGGGGGACTGCCTGGGGTTTGGGCCGAGGGGAAAAGATCGCCTCTTTACTCCCCGGGCCTAAGATGGACCTGGTTTTGGTGAAACCGGACCAAGGGCTTTCCACTCCGGCGGTTTATCAGTCCGGAAAGGCCCAATTCAC
The DNA here is from genome assembly GCA_964560635.1 of uncultured bacterium. Lineage (GTDB taxonomy): Bacteria > Oederibacteriota > Muellerivitia > Muellerivitales > Muellerivitaceae > CAZLND01. The sequence goes on from CAZLND010000029.1 coordinate 8,264, forward strand.
CCGTGGCGAGCGGACCCGGCAATATTTAATTTTCCTTCGCGAGAAAAGGTTGCCTTATCTGGCGGGTTCCTTGTTCAATGGCTTGGAACCGGCCGCCTTTTCCTTGATGCCCGAGGTAGAAAGCCTCAAGAAACAGCTTTTGAAAGCGGGTGCCCTGGGCGCTTTGGTTTCCGGGAGCGGCCCGACGGTCTTTGGGATAGCCGGGTCCCCGTCGGAGGCAGAAACCATCGCGGGGAAGATGAGGGGCGAAGGCCGGAAGGTCTTCATTACCAAAACAATATAGGAAAGAGCATGAAAAAAAATTCGATCCTCAAACTCGTTGGAGCCCTTCTTGCCCTGGCCTTATTGGGCGGGCTTTTTTTCATTTACGGCATCCTGCCCGGCAAGGTGGCTCAATCCATCGTGGCCAAGGGCCAAGTCCATAAGCCCCTCGACCGTTCTCCTAAGGACGATGGGTTCCGCTATCAAGACGTTTCCTTCATGACGGAGGATAAGGTGGCCATTTCCGGCTGGTGGATGCCTTCCCAGTCCAAGAAGGCCTTGGGTACGGTCCTTTTATCCCATGGGGTCTTCAAGAACCGGGTGCAGGTCCTGAACCGGGCGGAATTCCTGGTCAAGAATGGGTATCAAGTCCTCCTTTTCGACCACCGGGGAAATGGGCTGAGCGGTGAAAGCCCGGTCTCTGGGGGACTGCTCGAGGCCAAGGATTACTTGGCCGGGGTAAGCTATCTTCAGTACAAGAAAGAATTGAAAAAGCCCCTGGTGTTCTTCGGCTTTTCCTTGGGAGCCATGAGCGCCTTGCGGGCCGCCACCCAGACCCCGGAAGTGGACGCGGTCATTGCCGATGGCCCCTTGGCCAATATCCGGTACTATGTTTCCCGCCGCACCATTGGAGGCTCTTTCTCTTTCCTTCCCGGATTCTTGTCCCGCTGCCTTTCTGAATATGACTCGGCGACCGGACTGGCTTTGACGGTCGATGATATGGACATGGTCCCGGTAGTGGAACAACTCCAGGACAAACCGGTCCTCTACATCACGGGGGAAGGGGATGACCTAGCCAAGTCGGAAGAGGTACGGCTCTTGTTCGTCAAGACGCCGACCCATCAAAAGCGGCTCATTTATATACAGGACGCGGGGCATGAGGAGACTTACTTGAAATCTCCAATGATCTATGAGAAATCGATCCTGGGATTCCTGACGGACCTGCGAGAGGGTTTCCCGCAACACGAGGAAGATTTCCGGATAGTCCCTCAAAAAAATTAAAGCCCATCCTTTTTTGAAAGGACGGGCTTTAATGGCTGGGGCGGTGAATATCGAACCGCTTCGCATGTAGGGGAAGTTCCCCCTACATAACCCTTCTCAAGGCCATAGGGGCGCACCCCTAAGTACCCCCAGGTTCGAATCCCCATTACCACAAATAATTAAGCCTTCTCTCCTTGGAAGGAAAGAAGGCTTAATTGGCTGGGGCGGTAGGATTCGAACCTACGAATGCCAGATCCAAAATCTGGTGACTTACCGCTTGTCGACGCCCCAATATTCATCGGAGTGAAACGGAGGGTGGTTAATTTAATTGGATATTCGAGCATTATCAAGCGACAAATGTAGGCGTTGAGCCCCTAGAAAGGCCGTGTTAATCTACGGTCATGGACGAAGCTCAGAACTTGCCGACCATCACCCCTCTCCCATCCTTATTGGAAATCGGCGTAAAAATCAAACAAGACCGTTATTCCAATGACACAGAACAACTTTTTTATACCTGTCCTCAATGCGGCTATGGAATGGTGACCAAGAAATGCAAGATCGTCTGTTACCACTGCCATTATTTCATTGGGTGCGTTGAGTAAAAGGCCAAATAGCGAAAATTAAAATGGGCCTTATTTAAACCCGGAAGCCGCGACCCCATGATCCAATTCCTCAAATCCCTCAGCCCCAAGACCCGTATCCTGCTCGCCCTCATCCTGGGCGGGATCGTCATCTTCCTCTTTTGGGCGACCCTTTTCGGGTTCCTCTCCGCCCGCCGCGGCATGGAACGGGTGAACCAATACAACATCGCCATTGGGCTGGCCCGCCAGACCAACGCCGATTTCCAATTGGCCATTTCCAAGGGAAAGAACTTCGCCATATTGAAGGACGAGACCAACAAGGGTCGGTCCCTGGATTATTTCAAGAAGGCCAAGGAAAGTTTCAGCCAATTGTCCGGCTTGGAACAAGATCCCGCCGGTAAAGAACTGCTCTATCGTTTGGGGGCCGCTCTCAAGAGCGTGGAATTCTCATTGGGTATCCTCACCTCTACCGCGCATAAGAACGATCCCCCTGAAAAACTCTATACCAAGTATCTGAAGGACATCACGATCGATTTTGATAATGCCAGTCAGGCTTACGTGGATTTCCTGGAGGGCAAGATCCTGACCGCGCAATGGAAGACGGCTTCCGAAACCCAGATGGACCTTCTCTACGCGCTGGCCGGAGCCCTTTTGGCGTTGGTGGGGATGGGTCTGAGTTATTCCATCGCCTATAGCCTCAACCAAGCATTACGGAATGAGACGGCAAGTCAAGAAAGATACCGGATGCTCTCCGAGGTGGCCGAAGAAGCCATTATGATCCAAGACCAAGGCGTCATCGTGGAGGCGAATTCCACCCTGGCCCGTTTGTTGGGTTATTCCATGTCCGAGATCATTGGCAAACACGTCTCTCTTTTCATGGACCGGGCCTCCGCTCAGATGGCCCAGGAACGGATCAAAAAGGGTTATCCGGAAAGCGGTTATGAGGTCCAGGCCCGCCGCAAGGACGGGACGACCTTCCCCCTTTTGGTCCATGGTCGGGATATCGAGTATCAAGGCCGCAAGATGCGGCTTTCCTGCGGCTGGGACCTCAGTGAATGGAAAAAAACAGAAAAAGCTTTGAAGGAAAGCCAGGAACGTTTCGAACGTTTCGCCGAGGTGACCAAGGAAGGCATCATGATCCATGAAAAAGGGATCATCGTGGATGTCAACCAGGCCTTGCTGGAGATGACAGGACTCTCCACCTCCGATCTGATCGGCACGGATGGAATGGTGGCTCTTCAAGGGGAATCGGCCGAGAAGGTCCGCGGGTTCCAGAGATCCGGTTTTCCCACGGACCCTTATGAGATCATTCTTCGCCGAAAGGACGGGACCCTGATCCCGACCGAGGTCCATGGACTGCCTTTTACATTTGAGGGTCGCGAACTACGAGTGGCCCGTTTTTGGGACCTGACCGAAAGGAAAAGGTCGGAGAAGGCCCTTGAACAGAAAGAACGGTATTTCCGGGCGATGATCGAGAAGTCCTACGAAGCTTTTGCATTGATCGGTCCTGATGGGCTCGTCCGCTACGCCAGCCCCGCCATGAAGGGGATCTATGGTTGGAGCCCGGAGGAACGGGTCGGCCGACATAGCGCGGAATTGATCCATCCTGACGATCTGGGGCAGGCCATGACCTTTTCCGAGACCATACTCGGAAAGCCGGGTGGAACGGAAACCATTCAACTGCGTTTTCGCCACAAAGATGGAAATTACCTGACCGTTGAAGTCAGGGCCACCAATCTTGTCCAAGATCCTGACGTGAACGGGGTCGTCGTCAATTATCGTGACATTACCGAGCGCCAAAAGATGGAACAGGCCGTCAAGGAAAGCGAGGAACGTTTCAAAAGCTTCGCGGAGATCACGAAAGAAGGCATTTTCATCCATGACGACGGGGTGGTAGTGGATGCCAACGAGTCTTTATCCAAAATGACGGGGTATCCGATCTCCGAGATCATCGGCAACAAGGACTTCCTTTTTCACAAGCCCACGGCCAAGGAGTTGATCGCAAAATACAAGGTCGAAGGTTATCCCCAGGATCCTTATGAAGTCATTATTCGTCGCAAGGACGGCAGTTTATTCCCTGCGGAGGTGGAAGGGCGGGACTTCCAATGGAAGGGAAAGAAATTGAGGGTCGTGACCCTTTGGGACATTACCGAACGCAAAAAGGCCGAGGACGCCCTGCGCCAGTCCGAGGAAAACTTCCGCAACCTCATCGAGAAATCGCCCGACGCCATACTGGTCAACCAGGACAACCATATCATCTATTCCAATTCCAAGCTTTTGACCCTGTTAGGTTACGATGAAAAGGATGAATTGCTCGGACAAGCGGCTGCCTTGATCGTCCATCCGGATGACCAAAAGACCGTCGCCGAACGCATCAAGACCCTCTCTCAAGGTGGTCGTACCTCCCCGGTGGAGATCCGTCTACTCCGTAGGGACGGCGCCGAATTGCCCGTGGAGTCGGCCTCCATCAATATCCAGTTCCAAGGCCGCTCGGCCATCATGGTGAACCTCCGGGATATTACCGCCCGTAAACAAGCCGAGGCGACTGCCCGCGAGAACCAGGAACGTTATCGAAGCCTGGTGGAAGCCATGCCCGACGCCGTCATGGTCCACGATGAAGAGAAGATCTTGTTCGTGAATCCTTCGGGAATGAGACTTTTTGGGGCTCGAAACCCGGAAGAACTTTTGAACAGTCCCTTTTGGACAGTCGTTCCATCTGAATTCGAAAAAGTCGTAAGGGAAAGGATCCGGGGAACGATGGAACGGGGGATCTTCAATGAACCCGCGGAAAGGAAACTTTTGAAGCTGGACGGCGCTCCCCTGGATGTTCTCGTTACCAGTGTGCCCTTCAATGACCGCGGGCGGCGGGTGGTCCTTGCCATTTTTTCCGACATCTCGGCCCGCAAGGAAGCCGAACGGAAGGCCCAAAAATATCAGCGGTTAGCCGCCCTCGGGGAATTGGCGGCGGGCTTGGCCCATGAGATCCGAAACCCCGCAGCCGCCATCTCGGCCCAGGCCCAATACATCCTGAAAAAAACGGAGAAAAACAATCCTTCTTACGAACAATTGAAGGACATCATCGCCCAGTGCGACCGCCTGGACACCCTTGTGCACGACACACTGGATTACTCCCCTGAAAAGAAGTACGAGGAGCGAACGGAGATCCCCGCAAAGGACCTTCTGCAAAAGACCCTTTGGCTGGCCCAGACCCAATTCGGCCCCAGTCACGCCCGGGTGCAGGTCATCCTGGACGTCCAACCCGATCTTCCGCTCTTGAGGGTCCATCCCACCCGCATGGAACGGGTCCTGGTCAACCTCATCCTCAACGCTTTTCAAGCCATGCCCGAAGGAGGACATCTACTTCTACGGGCCAACCAGTCCGGTAATAGGGCCATCCTGCGGGTGGAAGATGACGGCAAGGGTTTCACCGAAGAACAACGGGCGCGGCTCTTTGAACCTTTCTTCACTTCCCGTAAAATGGGCTCCGGTTTGGGATTGGCGATCTGCCAAAAGATCGTCGAAGAACATAAAGGTCAGATCAAGGTCGAGCGGGTGGAACCCCATGGGGCGGCTTTTGCCATCGAGATCCCCCTGGAAAAGGAAAGGTCCTGATGAAAGTCCTGGTCATCGACGACGAACAATCCCTCGCGAAAACCCTCACTTCTTTCCTGCGGGAATTGGGCCACCAGGTCGAGTGCGCTTTCACGGGGGTGGATGGCCGGGAAAAGGCCGTCGCCTTCCAGCCCGACATCGTTTTGATGGACGTCCATCTGCCGGATATCCTCGGTTTGGAGATCATCGACCAGATCAAGGCCAAGAGGCCCTCCACGGTGGTCATCATGATGACCGGTTCGGGAACCGTGAAACACGCGGTCGAGGCCATGCGCAAGGGGGCCGAGGATTATCTCACCAAACCCCTGGACCTGGATGAGCTCCAACTGCTGGTCGAGAAGGTCACGGCCAACTTGAACCTCCGCCAGGAAGTGGCCGACCTTAAGAACGCCCTTCGCCAGGGTTACGCCAAAGATTATCTTTTCCTTCCCAGTCCCGCCATGGGGAAGGTCTACGCCCAGATCGAGAAGGTAGCGGCCCAAGAGAACGTGACGGTCCTGATATTGGGCGAAACGGGGACGGGGAAGGAACACGCAGCCCGCCTCATCCATCTTTTTTCCCCTCGCTCGGCCAAACCTTTCGTGGAGCTCCATTGCGGGGCCTTTCCCGAGACACTGCTGGAGTCGGAACTTTTCGGCTATGAAGCGGGCGCTTTCACCGACGCCAAAAAGCAGAAAAAGGGGTTGTTCGAGACCGCCCAAGGCGGGACGGTTTTCCTGGATGAGGTCGGCGAGCTCCCCTTGACCATCCAAACCAAGCTCCTGAAAGTTCTGGAACAAAAGACCCTGCGGCGTTTGGGCGGAACCCAAGAGATCAAATTGGACGTGCGCATCATCTCGGCCACCAACCGGGACTTGGAAAAGGAAGTGAAGGAAGGTCGGTTCCGAGCCGACCTCTATTACCGGCTGAATGTCTTTCCCATTACCTTGATACCCCTTCGGGAGAGGCAGGAGGACGTGAAGAGCCTCATCGATTTTTTCTTCAAGGAAGCCTGCAAGACTTTCGCCAAAAGCCTGGATCCGCTCGATACCGAGGTGCTCAAGGTGCTTCGCGGTTATTCCTGGCCGGGGAATACGCGGGAACTTAAGAATGTCATCAATCGCATGGTCCTTACCGCCGAGGGACCCAAGGCCGTAAGGGATGATATTCCCTTGGAGATAACGGAAAGCAATGTTCCGTCCACCACACTGGATAAGGGTGGTGACCTCTCCATGGTGGAGGCCGAAAAACGAAGCATTCTCAAAGCTTTGGAAAGGACTGGCGGCAACAGATCCCTGGCCGCCAAGGAACTGGGTATCAACCGCAACACCCTTCTCAATAAGATCAAACGTTATGGTTTGGAGAAGGACTGATCCCTAATATTTGGAAAAAACCGGGTGGGTAAAAAATGGACAACGCCCGATTTTTATACAGTCCCTTCCGCGCGCCTCGCCCAAAATCCCTGAAAACAAGTCCTTTTTGAACCTCCTCCATTGGCATCCCTTATGCTTTTCATTGGTGTGGAGAGTCCCTTCGGGGGCTCTTTATTTCCCTTGGAAAGAGGTCGTCATGGCTGTGGAAAAGAACCGGATATTGATGGCATCCCTTGAAAGTCAGCTCAATCTCCTCAAACGACGATTGGAAACCCCGGACGCATCCCACTGGCGTCAATTGGGCAAAATGACCCAGGATTTCAACCTTTGGTTGGAAAGGGCCCGGCCCCTCATTCCCTGCGCGGCTCGGCTCATTTCATTGAGGGTAGAGCAGATCTCTGAACAATTGGACCCGGAAACGCCCTCTGAAAAATCGGTCCGTCAGCTCATGAATCTCTTGAATGAAGCCGGCCGCCATTTGACACACCCCCAAACCCCCATCCAGGTCATTGATCTCGAAAGGGACGAAAGGTCATTCCTTTTGGGGGAAGGTCAGGGTCAAACCTATCCGGAAGGGGCCTCGATCCAAG